>CAVIFG010000362.1:0-2002 GCA_963641955.1 Escherichia coli | reverse complement strand
GATCAATTCGATCTATACTCATAAGGAAATATTCCTGCGTGAGCTTATCTCCAACGCCAGCGACGCAATGGACAAGCTGTATTTCAAGTCGATGAACGAAAACATCGGCATAACCCGTTCCGACCTCGCCATAACCATCGAGGCGGATAAGGACGCAAGAAAGCTTGTTATCTCCGATAACGGTATCGGCATGACCAAGGACGAGCTTGAAAATAACCTTGGCACTATCGCAAAGAGCGGTTCCCTCGCGTTCAAAAATGAGAACGAAAAGACCGAGGACGTAAATATCATCGGTCAGTTCGGCGTGGGCTTCTATTCCGCGTTCATGGTAGCAAAGCGCGTTACCGTTATCTCCAAGGCATACGGCGCAGATAAGGCGTATATGTGGCAGAGCGAGGGCGTTGACGGCTACACTATTTCCGACGCCGACAAGGACGCCAACGGCACGCAGATAACCCTTGAAATCAAGGATAACACCGAGGAGGAGAACTACGACGAGTTCCTCGCGCCGTACAAGATAAAGACGCTTGTAAAGAAGTATTCCGATTACATCCGCTACCCCATCAGAATGGATGTAGAGCATGAAAAGCTCAAGGAGGGAAGAAAGGACGAGTACGAAAAGTACACTGAAACCGAAACCCTCAATTCCATGACCCCCGTATGGAAGAAGTCCAAGAGCGAGCTTAAGGACGAGGACTACAACAACTTCTACAAGGAGAAGTTCTACGATTACGAGGATCCGCTGCTCCATATCCACACCAAGACCGAGGGCACCGCGACATACAGCGCGCTGCTGTACATCCCCGCAAAGGCTCCCTACGATTATTATTCAAAGTCGTATGAAAAGGGGCTCCAGCTTTATTCGGGCGGAGTTATGATAATGGAGAAGTGCGCGGATCTGCTTCCCGATTATTTCAGCTTTGTAAAGGGTCTTGTGGACAGCGAGGATCTGTCGCTCAACATCTCCCGTGAAATGCTCCAGCACGACAGACAGCTCAAGATAATTGCAAAGAGCCTTGAAAAGTCCATTAAGAACGAGCTGAAGAAACTCTGCAAGAACGATCGCGAGAAGTATCAGAAGTTCTTCGACGCATTCGGCACGCAGATAAAGTACGGCATTTACGAAAGCTTCGGCGCCGTAAAGGACGAGCTTCAGGATCTGCTGCTGTTCAAGACCAGCAACGGCGGCGTTACCACGCTGGAAGAATACGTTTCCCGCATGAAAGAGGATCAGAAATACATCTACTTCGCAAGCGGAAGCAGCGTTTCCCGTATCGAAAGCCTGCCGCAGACCGAGCTTGTCAAGGACAAGGGCTATGAGATACTTTACTTCACCGACCATGTTGATGAATTCTGCGTACAGATGATGCATGACTATAACGGCAAGGAATACAAGTCCGTATCCGCCGACGATCTCGGCCTTGAAACCGAGGCAGAAAAGGAAGAGATAAAGAAGGCGGAAGAGGACAACAAGGCGCTGTTCGACTTCATGACCGAAAAGCTTGGCGGCAAGGTAAAGGCTGTAAAGCTTTCGCAGAGATTGAAGAACCACCCCGTATGCATCACCAGCGAGGGTATGCTGTCCGTCGAGATGGAAAAGGTTCTGTCCGCAATGCCCGACAGCAAGGGCGCAAAGGCTGAAAAGGTGCTCGAGATAAACCCGAACCACCCCATCTTCGGCAAGCTGAAAGCCCTGTTCGAAAGCGACAAGGACAAGGCTGCGGAGTACGCCGATATACTCTATGATCAGGCTCTGCTGATCGAAGGTATGCCCATCGACGATCCCGTAGGATTCACAACAAAGCTGTGCAATATCATGGCTGAATAAATCGCATAATTCTTTCCCCCTCGGGCAGCCGAGGGGGATTTTTTGTTTTTTGGACAGCGACAGGACGGATATGCTATAGTTTTTTGATCTCGGCGCAGAAGTTTTGGACATATTGCGGATAATGTGAGAAAATGCTTGACTTTATCGCCACTGACATTTATAATATTAAAGGAC
>CAVIFG010000361.1:0-2022 GCA_963641955.1 Escherichia coli | reverse complement strand
TGATTTACACAATGCTAAAAACCGGAACACCCTACAACGAAGAATGTTTTGAGATCCGCAGAAAACAAAGTGAGCGCAAACGGGCCAGCCGCATGGTAAATGAGCTCCAAAAGATGGTACTTCGTAGTTGCGCCAGATTAAGTTCTACCTTTTCATACTTCAAGCCAGCGACAGGGATTGCCTGCCGCTTTTTGTGCTGCAATGGTTTTTCATGAGGCGTTGAAAACCTGTTTGTCAAGGTACACGTCCTCGCTACCTATTTTCGTAGCAAGTATATTGAACATCTTCCGCTCCTTCTGGGGCGGCTTTTTACGTATTATTACGTGTTTTTCTTGACATACGTAATAATACGTGTTACAATAATCACACAACGAAAGAGGTGACAAGGTGAAAGGCAGCGAATTGAAAAAAGAGCTTTCCGCAGGAGGCTGTTACCTTTTCCGCGAAGGAAGCAATCACGAGATATGGTACAGCCCGATCACAAACAAGAAATTCACTGTTCCGCGGCACGATTCCAAAGAGGTTGCTTCCGGAACAGTCCGCAGCATCAAAAAGCTCGCGGGGATTGAATAAATCCCCCACCGCTCCATATCATATACCGAGAGGAGATCACGATCATGAAATATGCATATCCCGCTGTGTTTACCAAAGAGGACAACGGCGCTTATTCCGTTGCGTTCCCTGATATCGAAGGCTGCTATACCTGCGGCGATAGCCTGCCGGAAGCGATCGAAATGGCCGAAGACGCCCTGTGCCTGATGCTTTACGACATGGAAGAAGAGAACGCCGCCATTCCCGCTGCATCCGACAGCAGAAGCATCGAGCTCGGCGAGAACGATACGGTTTCACTCGTCTGCTGCGATACGCTCGCATACCGCAGACTATACAGCAATAAGGCCGTAAAGAAAACGCTGTCCATCCCTGCGTGGCTCAACACGCTGGCAGAGCGCGCCGATCTGAACTTTTCCAATGTGCTGCAGGAAGCGCTGAAGCTGCGGCTCGATATTCAATAATGCCTTTCCCGAAAGCCGCCCTGCCGAGGGGCGGCTTTTTCGGTATCTGAATCGGGCACCGATTTAGCGAGAGGGGGTGATGTGTAATGCTTACATACTCAGAACTGTTTCAGTTCTGTCTTGTGGTCATCGGCATCATTCGCTCCATCCGGGGCGACCTTCTTATCGTCACAGTCCGGGGCGGAAGGAAATGCCGAGATAGTCGAGCAGTGCCGTCTCCAGCAGTCGGGAATAATTCACGCCGCCGCGCTGCTCTGCGGCGTCCTTCAGCCACGCAGGGATCGTGGTATTAGTCTTTACTCGGCGATTATCCAGCTCATTGCGGACGAGGTCGGGATAGACCGTTACAGGGCTTACCAGGTAGCCTGCGGCAGTCTCAGGGTCGATCTCGATAGACGCGCTCGGCGCGGGGATATCCTCGCCATCCTTCTCCATGCCATACAGATGAAGGCCAAGCGCCTCTTCCGCTTCCTTCTGCGCTTCTTCAAAGCTGCTGCCAGCGCTGATGCAGCCGGGCAGATCGGGGAAATACACCCCATAGCCGGTGCCGCTGGGCTCGAATACACCGAGATACGTTGCTTTGCGCATATTACATTCTCCTTTCCAGAGAGCGGGGTCTATTTCAGCCCCGCCTGTTTCAGAATACTGTTTAACGTCCCGGAAGGGATATCGCCCGAGTGACTCGGAACTGTCACCTTGCCGGGCTTCGTTGGGTGCTTGAGCTGGATGTGCGAGCCTTTTGTTCTTCCGGGAACCTCCTGCCAGCCGTCCTCTGCCAGCATTCGCAGGACTTCTCTCACCGTCATCGGCATCTCATCCCCTCCTTTCACGTCATATTATACGCCTGTTATATGCGCACGTCAAGAGCAATGTGCGCATTTATTATGCGCACATTTTCGGTGCCCAATTCGGGCACCTTTTTTTATTTTTTCCTCTTGAGCATCTCGGCGACGATCTCGTTCTGGGCTTTGTCGTCAAGGCTTGAAAACAACTTCAGGAACTGCTCGGT
>CAVIFG010000360.1:0-2032 GCA_963641955.1 Escherichia coli | reverse complement strand
CGCGGCAAGGCACTGGAAGGGCAGCTAAGTTTTGATGATTTAAAAACACAGCCACAAAAATAAAATCACTATTTCCATGTGTGTCGGATAAGTAGTATAATGAGGGCAGAAACCCGAGTTATACTACTTTTTCTTTTAGGGGTTAGGGGTGATTACAATGACAGGGAATCTGATTTATTTCATTATAACGACAGGAATAACGATTGCGATCGGAATCATCAGTTATTTTCTGAAACGCACAATGGATAAAATAGACAAACTGGAAACCGATGTCAAGGATAGCCGAGAGGCACAGTACCTGCTATCCGAAAAGTACGCCACGAAAGCGGAAGTCGCGGAGATCAAGGCAACTATGCAGAAGCTGACGGACAACATCGACTACATCAAAGAGCATACAACCAAAAATGAAGATTTTATCCGGGTGATGACCAGACTGGAAAGTAAAATCGATAATTATTGCAGTAAGTAGGAGGGGTAAAGTTGGAAGCAAAAGAAATGACAGAACGCATAAGGCAGAAGAAGTTCTTCCGCAATAACGGAGTAGTACTGAAGGGAATCAACCTGCTCCGGACACAGTATGTATCACTTTCGGAACTAAGATATGCACTTGAGCCGACCATAGCAGAGTCTGAGCTGAGGGATTCCGTGAACTACCTGTCGGAATGCGGATACATAAAAATGCGCAGCATACGATCTAAACAGCCCACCACGCTGGCTGATTCTGATTTTGACGAGATAGAAGCAAAAGTATCAGCGGAGGGCATCAAGATCATTGCCTGTGCCAAAATCGACGAATGTATCGAGGTCTGAGTATGGGCAATAGAAAACATTCAAAAATAGACCAGCTTGACCCTGCGGTAAAGGAAACTGTTGATGAGATGATAAAAACAGGAGCGCTTTACCGCGAAATTGTTGACTACATCAAGCAGAATGGTATGAGCGTATCCATTGCCGCTGTCGGCAGGTACGCAAAGAATTTGATGAGCACATTGGACGCGCTGCGTCTGAGCCAGCAGAACTTCCGCGCGATCATGGAGGAAACTGAAAAGTATCCTGATCTGGATGTGACAGAGGGAATCCTCCGCCTGTTGAGCGGTCAGATGCTTGATGCGGTCAGCCAGATGAATGAAGATCAGCTAAAGGATCTGGATTTCGATACGCTGTCAAAGCACGCAATTGCGCTGACACGCGCAGCGGCGTATAAGCGAAAGGTCGATATCAAAAATAGGGATCTTCTTGAAAACGGCGCAGAACAGTTCCAGTCATTAATTTTCGAGGCTATGGCATCGGAGCGACCTGAGTTATTTAAGGAAGTGAAGAAGTTCCTGAAAGAAAAAGCAAAGGCAGGGTGATGAAAATGGAGATGTATGTACTTCAGGTCAGACCCGGCTGCGAAGAAGCGGCGGCACAGGCAATTGCCAACCATGGGTACAGGATAGCCTGTCCGTCATCAGAAATGCTGATCAGATACGGCGGTTCGTGGCACACGAAAGTGAAGCTGCTGTTCACACAGTACATTTTCGTTGAATGCGAACTGACAGATGATGACTACTACAGGATAAAATCTGTCCCCGGTGTTGTGCGTTTTCTGGGATTCGGAAATCCTGAACCGCTGCAGGAGCATGAACAGGCATATATCAACCTGCTCCGGAATGGTGGAAAGCCCATCGAGGCGTCGAAGATATATATCACATCCGAGGGTGATATGATGATCCTGTCAGGCGTCCTGCGGCAGTACATGGACAGTATCGTCAGTTGCAGTCTACGGCAGCGGCGTGCAAAGGTGCGCGTCACCTTGCTGGGCAAACCGCACACGATCACGCTGCCTGTAACATCGATCTAAAAAAACAGTTTGCCACCATCAGTACGGTGATTCGTCCCGGCTGATGCACAAATGTGTATACCCGAAAAACGGATTTTAAGATACAAAATCCGAATGGCGGAGCACGCCCTAAAAATTGCCGTTTAAAATACGTTTAACGGCGCGTGTGACCGTTTAAATAAATTCGGACGACAAATTACCCCACAAAAC
>CAVIFG010000359.1:0-2058 GCA_963641955.1 Escherichia coli | reverse complement strand
GACTGATATTGATATTAGTAAAATCCCCGATGATTATAAAATCACTATCAACGGTGATAACATTAATGATTACAGTATAACTAACACTTCGGGCGACACTACGACTATTAATAACTACGTTACAAACAATTATAATATTCCTTCCTCGGGCAATTCCGACGGCGGCAACACTGGCGGCAGCACGAGCGGTAATGTAACTGTCGGCGGTAACATTGATGTTTCGGGCAAGGTTGATATCAATGTTAATGTTACTGGTGGATCTAATACAAATATCAGTAGTCCCAGCTCCGACGATGTCGAAGGTATCGAGGACGGACAGCAAAGCATTGATGATCTTATTAAGTATTATCAAGGCAGCGCAAATGAAATTGGATCCTTATTCGCTGCGTTCCTCGCCGTTGTTCCTGTACCTATTCGCAATATGGTTCCATTGGCTGTTGGTGTTATCGTCTTTTTAGGTCTTTTTAAAGCGCTTCATTAAGCCGTTTTTTGATTCGTGTATCCTGGTCTATCAGATCATGTGAGGTTGTTTTATGGATTTCTTTTTAATCTTTCGGCAGGTGTTTAACGGCATTGTCGATTGTATGTTTAATATTGAGTTCATGGGTTTAACCCTGCTTCAATATTCCGTTGGTCTTTCCGTTCTCGGTCTCTCCATCGGTGTTTTTTATCGTCTTTTTCTTTCTGATCACAAGTGAGGTGTTTTTATGTACGAAACTATATGTGAGGTTGTTGGTACTCCTGCAAATGAGCTGCAGGAGAGCATTGCATATTTAGCAGCCTGTGCGCTGCTGTTACTCGGCATTTGGGCAATTTTTAAGATTGTCAATTATCTGTTTCACATTTGAGGAGGTTTATTATGTGGTTATATGCTGCGGGTTTGTTCATAATTGCTTTTATGGTCATCAATGTTATTTTGGAACGCCGTAACACCGAATACGGTATTACTTTTATCGCAGGTGAGATCGGAGCAGGGAAGAGCACGCTTGCTGTTAAGCTTGCGCGCAAGCACCTTAAACAGGGATGGACAGTTTACAGTACAGATTATATACAAGGCTGCTATAAACTCGATGTTAATGATCTTAATACTTTAATGGCTCCGCCTAGATCTTTATTAATTATCGATGAAGCAAGTCTGAAAATGAATTCCCGAGATTTTGCACGTCTTAAACTTAGTCTTATAGAGTATTTTAAGATGTCGCGCCATTGCAAGAACAAAATCATCATGATTTCACAAACGTTCGGCGATACCGATAAGCAGATTCGAGATTTAAGCACTCATGTTTATTTTGTTCGGAAGATCCTTAACGGGCTTGTGTCTGTTCCCGTTAAGGTGCGCGCCCGCCTTGATATTGGTCAAGACGGACAGCCGACCATGATGTACAAAATCGGACACTTCGGCAAGATTATTTTGCTTTTTCGATACCGCAAATATTTTAATTCTTTCGATGATTTTCATCGCGAATTTATATCAAAAGTTCCGTGGAATGCTGTCGATCAGAGTGCCGAAGAGGATAAAAGCCCCGAAAATAGCGGGGGTGCGGGGCTTGCCCCGCCACCCGCTAAACTGCCATTAATAAAGCTTTGAGGTGTTGCCGTGGACGAAAATTGTATTTTGATTGACTGGCTCACATTTAGCACCCGAGTTTTTACAGCTGATCAGATTGTTGATAATTTGGGGTTATCGTCTGTTAATTGGCTCATACGCAGCGGTAAGAATGGTTATAAATCCGCGAAATTTTACGGCGGTATGTGGATTATGTATGATGGTCATTCCGAAAACATGGGTGTTTGTGTTGAGTTTAGCGGACAAGGATGTCGCCAGTACGAAACCAGCGGAGATAAAAATCTCTCTGATATGTGTGATTACATAGCAGCTCATCCCGAACTATACAATATCACGCGTGTTGATATTGCGTATGATGATATCGACAAAGACGGCAACGGCTTACTTAATGTCAAGCTGATTGATAAGCTTGCGCGGCATGATATGTATATCTCTAAGTTCCGTGGTAAGTCTGGCAGTTGGAGCGGTGAACATTCTTCTGATGGTGTTCC
>CAVIFG010000358.1:0-2061 GCA_963641955.1 Escherichia coli | reverse complement strand
GCTTTATGTCAAGCACCACGGTGCCCTCTGCGATGATTCCGTTTTCATCAGTTACCCCATATCGGCAGTCAAGAATATCCCCCGCATTCACGAATTCCAGCGTGCTTCGGAAGATGAACTTTCCGTCCTGCGCACGTTCAACCCGCACGGGGCGGTACACCTGCTTAACCTCAAGAAGTCCTGTGTGCGGCGTTCTGTCAGGGTAGGTGAGGGCGTCCATGCAGAAGTTGCCATCGTCGTGCTTCTCGCCGAAATCACCGCCGTAGCCGTACTTCGGCTTTCCGTCCCCGGTATATCCCATGATGCAGGCGTGGTCGCTCCACTCCCACACAAAGCCGCCGCAGAACCGCTCGTTTGAATAGAATACGTTGTGATAATCCTCAAGGTCGCCGGGGCCATTGCCCATGGCGTGGCAGTATTCGCAGAGGATAAACGGGCGCTTTTCGTTTTCGTCGAGCAGGAATTTCCGCATATCGTCGGGGGATGTGTACATCTGCGAAACAAGGTCGAGGATGTCTGTCGGGGTGTCGTCGAGGTGGTGAGTGCTCTCATAATGCAGCAGTCGTGTATCGTCAAGCGATTTTACAAGCTTTCCCGCCGCAAGCATATTCGTACCCCAGCCGCTCTCGTTTCCGAGCGACCACATCACAACGCAGGGGCGGTTGATATCCCGCTTTACAAGCGATTCCGCACGGTCGGTTATAGCCTTTTCAAAACGCTTATCCGAAGCCAGCAGCGCAATTCCGTCGTATCCCTTGCTCCATTTAAGGTCATTGTAAACTTCAACGCACCCGTGGGATTCCATGTCGGCTTCGTCGATAACATACAGCCCGTATTCATCACAGAGCTTGTAAAACAGCGGGGAATCGGGGTAGTGGGACGTCCTGACGGCGTTGATGTTGTGGCGCTTCATCAGTTCAAGGTCGGTGCGCATCTGCGCTTCGGAGGCATAGTAGCCCGTGTCGGGATAGCTGTCATGGCGGTTTACGCCCTTGAATTTCACGGGACGGCCGTTGATTTTAACAACGCCGTTTTCGGCGGTTATTTTTCTGAAGCCGACCCGCTCGCCGATAACTTCATCCCCAGATGTGATTTTAAGGGAATATAGCGCGGGCTGCTCCGCCGACCAGAGCCTGCATGACGTAACGTTAATCTCGGCGGTTTCACCGTCAGCGGCGGAAAGACTGCCGATGAAATTCCCCTCGGGGTCGGAAAGCTCCGCGGAAGCATCCGCGCCAAACGGAGTAAATCGCAGCACCGCCGACTTCATATCATCTGAGAGCACTGTTTTCACAATGTAATTTTCCAGCCTGTTTTTCGGGCGGGAAAGCACATATACATCGCGGAAAATTCCCGAAAGCCTGAACTTGTCCTGATCTTCAAGGTAAGTGCCGTCGCACCATTTCAGCACAGCGGCGGTGATTTTGTTTTCGCCCTCGTGCAGAAACGAGGTGATGTCAAATTCGGCGGTGCAGTGCGACACCTGCGAATACCCCGCAAATTCGCCGTTTATATAAAGATACACGCAGCTGTCCACGCCCTCGAAAACAAGTATCCTGTCCGCTCCGTCGGGGGTGTAATTGTAGCTGCGGCTGTAAACTCCCACGGGAATATCATCGGGAACATACGGCGGGTCGTAGGGGATGGGGTATTTTACGTTGGTGTACTGCGGCTTGTCGTAGTCGTGGAGCTGCCAGTTCGACGGTACGGGAATAGTTTTTTCGGCGGGAACAGATGTGAAATCATCCTCGAGGTCGATTATGCTGTCGTAATATCTGAACCCCCATTCGCCGTTCAGCAGCTCAAACTGCGCTGAGCTGCCGCGCTCGGAAAATGGATCCTGCCCCTTTGCAAACGTGATGAAATAACAGTGCTTGTCGAGCGTGTTTATGTGAAGCTGCTGCGGGTTTTCGTGAAAGATCATTCTGCTTTTCGGCGAGCCGGGCGCCGCTATTTTTGAAATGTCCATGATATCCTCCTGTATTTGCTTTCTTGATTTATTATAAAACTTGTTGACAACAAAGTCAATGCATGATATTATTATTTTATAACGATATGAAT
>CAVIFG010000357.1:1425-2073 GCA_963641955.1 Escherichia coli | reverse complement strand
AATGAAAATAGGGTAAGATATATAAGGTATCGTCAAAAAAGCGGCAAAGGAGTTATGATCGTATGTTTGAATTTAAGGAAAGGTATGATATTAACGACCTGCTCGCTATTATGAAGATCCTCCGTTCGGAGAACGGCTGTCCGTGGGACAAGGTGCAGACTCACGAAAGCATCCGCACTGACCTTATCGAAGAAGCGTATGAGGTTTGCGAGGGTATCGACTGCAACAGCCCCGAAATGCTTCGCGAGGAGCTGGGAGATCTCCTGCTCCAGATAGCATTCCATTCGCAGATAGAAACGGAAGCCGGTAATTTTAATTTTGATGATGTATGCAATGATATCTGTCAGAAGCTTGTTTACCGCCACCCCCATGTTTTTGGCGAGGTAAAGGTAAGCGGCAGCGACGATGTTTTGAAAAACTGGGACGCTCTCAAAAAGGAGAGCAAGCACCAGGATACTTATTCGGAAACGCTGGAAAGCGTGCCCAAGACCTTCCCTGCCCTGCTTAGAGGAGAGAAGATCTGCAAGCGCGCATCGAGGGCAGGACTTCCGATAAACGACGCAAAGGCATTTGCAGACAGGATCCGTCATGGCTTGGACGAACTTGAAGAGAGCGGTTTTGCCGCGGAAAATGCACATAATTCAGAAC
>CAVIFG010000357.1:0-1393 GCA_963641955.1 Escherichia coli | reverse complement strand
GGATGAAGAGCTTCGCCGCATGGCTGAAAAAGTTTTGAGCGGTCAGTGACCGTTAGATAGATTATTTTGGAGGTTTAAACAACATGACAAAGGCAGAATTAATTACAGAAGTAGCAGCTAAGTCCGGTCTTTCCAAGAAGGACACTGAAAAGGCTATCGCAGGTGTTATCGACACCATCACAGAAACACTCGCTAAGGGCGACTCCATCCAGCTGGTAGGCTTCGGTACATTTGAGGTACGCGAGCGTGCAGCAAGAACAGGTATCAACCCCCGCACCAAGGAAAAGATCAGCATCGAAGCAACAAAGGTTCCTGCATTCAAGGCAGGCAGAGCTCTCAAGGACGCAGTTGCTGAATAATTCTATCTGAATTTATTCTGATAATCGGATCGATCATTCGCGAATATCCGATATTGTCTTTTACACGAACGGCGGCGGGTTTACCCTGCCGCTTTTTGTTACAAAAAGGAGATATTATGAGATTAGATAAGTATTTAAAGGTTTCCCGCCTGATAAAAAGAAGAACCGTTGCAAACGAAGCCTGCGACGCGGAAAAGGTTTCCGTAAACGGCAAGCCTGCGCGGGCTTCCTATGAAGTTAAAACGGGCGATATAATCGAAATAAACATCGGCGCAAAGCCGCTGAAAGTGCGCGTGCTGGATGTTAAGGAATACACCAAGAAGGACGAAGCCTCCGCTCTTTACGAGGTGGTATAAGGTCATAATCCTCTCCTGCTGTGAATATAAATCGTATAAGAAAACGGATAAACAGTAAGGAGAGTATTTATGCAGAAACAAACGACCACAGTTCCGCACAATATTATCATGGAAAACAGAAAGTGCCTGAGGATATCCGGCGTAAAGGACATCGACAGCTTCACCGAGAGCCGCGTTGTTCTAAGCACTGTTATGGGTGAGCTTGTTATCAAGGGCGACGACTTGCACGTTATAACCCTCGAGGCGGACACGGGCGATTTTACAATGACAGGCTGCGTGAGCTCGCTGGCGTACAACCGACACAGCGTACTTGACGGCCCAGTTAAAAAGATATTCAGATAAGCGGAGGGAATGATGTACTACTCTGTTCCCGACTGCTTTATGATCGCGCTGTTCTGCGGATTTGCATTCGGTTTTGTGTATGAGGCTCTGCGTATCGTTCGGCTGATACTGAGGTTCAAGGCTGCGGTTTTCCTGTGCGACGCGCTGTTTTTCGTGCTGTCGGCGTTTGCGATAGAAGCGCTGTCCCCCCTGCTTGGAAGCTATGTGCGAAGTCCTGTTGTTATAGGATTTTTTGCGGGGGTATTCGCCTATATCGTTACGCTGGGGCGCATTTTTAACCTTATGGAAAGCGCTGCCGCGGAAGCCTGGCGGCTGACGATAGGTCGTTTTATAAAG
>CAVIFG010000356.1:960-2079 GCA_963641955.1 Escherichia coli | reverse complement strand
ACTATGCCGCCTGCGGTATCACCGCCGATGAAATAAAGGCGCATATAGATCAATACTCCGAAATCAATTTGGAAGCGGACGCATTATCCGCGTTTGAAAGCAAAATTTCCGATTACATCGGCGAAACCGTTTCGCTTGCCCGCGAAAATACCGATTAAATTTCAGCACATATGACAAAAAGCCCGAAACGACTAAATTACCGTTTCGGGCTTTGTTTATTGATTTGTTTCCGCCACCGCAGGGGGTTACTTCTTTATCGGCAGGACTTCGTAATAAACCGCGGAATATCTCGGCGCCTTGAGCCTTACGCAGCCGTTTTCGTCCGCCTTGAGCGTCCGCGGATAATGCGGCGCGCAGCCGCTCCAGATATCGTCGGTGCTGTCGAGGACGGATCTCAGCCTGTTCCCTTTTCCGATGTTGAGGACGATGTCCTCCTGCAACCTGTCGGAGAAATTGAACACCGCCGCAATCGGCTTCTCATCGGGGCAGCTTCTCAAAATCGCGTAGCAGCGCTTGAGGGCGCTGTTGCAGTCCAGCCAGCAGAAGCCGTCCACGCTGTCATCCCAGCGGGAAAGCGCAGGCGCGGAAAGGTAGTATCTGCACAGCTTCTTCATGAACTTGGAAAAGCTGTCGTGCAGCGGGTAGCGGAGGATATCCCAGTCCTGCCCGCGCTTTTCGTCCCATTCGCGGAGCTGGCCTATCTCGCCGCCCATGAAATTCAGCTTCTTGCCCGGGTGCGCGTACATATACATATACAGCGCCCTCGCCTGCGGGAATTTATCGTCGTACTGTCCGTTCATTTTCTGAAGAACGGTCGCCTTTCCGTGCACGTTTTCGTCATGCGAAAGCGGCAGGATGAATTTCTCACTGTAATTATACATCATCGAGAACGTCAGCTTGTGGTAAGCGTCAACGCGCTCGTCGGGATTTTTTCTGAAATAATCGAGGGTGTCGTTCATCCAGCCCATGTCCCATTTGTAGTCGAAACCAAGTCCGCCCTGATCAGTGGGCTTTGTAACGCGGTCGAAGTCGGTGGAATCTTCCGCGCAGAGTACGGCGGAGGGATGGCGCGCCTTTAACCCCGCGTTCATGCTTTTAAGGAAGCGAACGCCGCATACA
>CAVIFG010000356.1:0-950 GCA_963641955.1 Escherichia coli | reverse complement strand
GTAGATAACGCGGCTTATCGCGTCCATGCGAAGTCCGTCGAAGTGGAATTCACTGAGCCAGTAATCCGCCGCGGATTTAAGGAAACTGCAGGTAACGGGGTGGGAATAATCGAAGTTACAGCTTCCCCACTCGCTGTATGCGATATCCCTGAACTCGCTCTCAAACAGCGGAGTGCCGTCAAAATTCGCCAGCGCATAGCCGTCCACCGCGAAATGCACGGGGACAAAATCCATAAACACCGCAACGCCGTTTTTGTGGCAGTAGTTCACGAAATAACGCAGATCGTCCGCGGTGCCGTAGCGGGATGTCGGCGCGAAAAATCCCGTCGCCTGATAGCCCCAGCTTTCGTCGCAGGGGTATTCGTTCAGCGGCATTACCTCGATGCAGTTGTAGCCGCTGCTCCTGCAATACGCCACGAGCTTCTTCGCTATGTCGCGGTAGTTGAACCAGCCGTTCTCGTCGGACGGGTCGGATTTCCACGAGCCGAGGTGAACTTCGTAGATATTCAGCGCGTCGCCGTGCCATGTGGGGCGCTTTTCCATCCATGCGGCGTCGTCGAACGCGAACGCGTCCGTGCGGCGGATGATGGAAGCGCTGTTCGGGCGCAGCTCCATGCCGAAGCCGTAGGGGTCGCAGTGTTCGGTGCAGGTGCCGTGGTGATAGATACGGTACTTGTACATCTGCCCGGGCTTTGCGCCCTCGACATACACCTCGCGGAAGCCGTCGCCGACGGGATACATCGAGGTATCGCTCCAGCCGTTGAACTCGCCGATAACGCTGACGCCGACGGCGTGCGGAGCATAAACGCGGAACCACGTTCCGTTCTCATCGCAGTGCGCGCCGAGCCAGTTGTACGAATCAAAGCTGTTACCCGCGAAAAAATCCGAAAAGTTCATATATTCCTCCGAAAACCGACGCCTTATTGACAACGGTTGATTTTTATATTATA
>CAVIFG010000355.1:0-2089 GCA_963641955.1 Escherichia coli | reverse complement strand
GCGTAAAACCGTGCCTGCATTAATTAAAATATCACTTCAATTTGAACCTTGCCACCTCGTCGCTGAGGGATACCGCCAGTGCGGAAAGCTCCTCGCTTGCCGCCGCGCTCTCCTCCGCTGTCGCGGTGGTGTTGTGGATAGCCGAGTTGACGCTCTCCATGCCCGCGGATACCTGATCCACCGCCAGCTTCTGCTCTGCGGAAGCGCGGGATATCTCGTTCATTATATTCGCAACATCGTCCACCACCTGAACTATCTCGCCGAGTGCCGAAGAAGCTTCCTCCGCAAGCGAAGTGCCCTTGTTTACGGTTTCGATGGACTTTCCGATAAGCTCTCCTGTCTGCTGCGCCGCCTCGGAGGACTTCGACGCGAGGTTCCTTACTTCATCCGCAACCACCGCGAATCCCTTGCCCGCTTCACCCGCGCGTGCAGCTTCTATCGCCGCATTGAGCGCGAGGATGTTCGTCTGGAATGCGATATCGTCTATCACCTTGATGATGTTCTTTATCTCCTCGGAGGACTTCTCTATCTCGCGGATAGCCTCCAGCAGATCATCCATGCTTACGGTGCCGTTCTTTGCACGCTCGTTCGCTTCTGCGGCGGCATTGAGCGCCTTGTTGACGTTATCGTTGTTTGCGTCGGTCTTTTCTGCGATGGAAGCCACGGTGGAGGTTATCTCGTCCACGGCGGATGCCTGCGTTATCGCGTTCTGCGACAGCGACGCGGAGCCCTCTGCAAGCTGGCTCGCGCCCTCGCGGACTTCAACCGAGGAACGTCCGACCTCAGTCATAACATGGTTGAGAGAATCAAGTATAAGGTTGAGGGATGTCTTTATCCTGCCGAAATCTCCCTTGTAATCCGCGTTCGGAGTTACGGTGAGATCCCCGTCGGAAATACCCTTGATAACAGCGTGGATATCGTTGATATAGACGCTGATATTGTTGATCATATGACCCATGGAATCGGTTATCATCTGGATCTCGTCGCCGGAATCGCAGGTCGGCGAGGGAGAAGTTATGTCGCCCTCCGCAAATGCCTCAAGGCGCTTTGCACTTTCAACAACGGGCTTGGAAATTCTCTTTATGTTGATGGTAACAATGGGAACAACTACGATTATGCAGATAACAAGGAATATAACAAGCATCATAAGCGCGCCTAATATCGTGCCTTTCAGCGGCGCATAAGGAGTTGCCACCGCGATGGACCAGCCTTCGTTGCCCTCTACTGGGGCATAGCCTATGTAGTATTCCTTGCCCTGAATTTTCTCCACGGATGTGCCCGTGCCGCTGCCCGTCATTAATGCCACCGTGTCGGAAAGGTTTTCAAGACCGTTCTGCTCCGAGCCGTCCGCCATTGCCATCAGCGGGAGCAGGTCGCTGTTGCTGGTCGCGATTATCTCGCCGGTTTTGTCGATTACGAAGCAGATACCGTTCTCACGGAAATGCACCTCGGAAATCACCCTGTTGAACAAATTGCTGTCCAGTCCGCCGTATGCAACGTAGGAATTTGTGCCGTCGGTAAAATATTTTCCCATCATTATCGTGATGGAATTATCCGTCATGCGGAGAACGGGGCTGGATACATAGCTCGATTTATTATCCATTGCATAGCGGAAATATTCTCTTGCGGAAAGGTCGGTGTCGTTGTAGGTGGTGCCGTCCGCCCTTGCAACGGAGAAATCCTTGAACGTGCTGAGCTCCGCAAGCTCGGCAAGTCTTGCTTTCTTATCTTCCATGGAAACGCTCGCACTTACAACGCTGGAGTCCGCCGATACCATGCCGAGGTCCTCTTCAAGCTGGTCTACAAAGCGCACCGTCGCCGAAGCATAGGACTTTGCCAGCGCCACCGCCTCGTCCTCATAACAGGCGGAAATATTAACATACTCCATGACGCACGACAGAATTGCAAGCACCAGCGCCAGCGATATCATCGGCACAAGGCTCATGAACATCATGCGCTTGGTTAGCCCCATTTTGTTGCGGACGTCGCGCACCCTTGCATCGGCTTTCGCCTTTGCCTGTTTCATTTTCATTTCTGTTTTTTCCGTGGTATTCATTTTTATCCTCCCGTGAAATAAGATAAATTTGAT
>CAVIFG010000354.1:0-2091 GCA_963641955.1 Escherichia coli | reverse complement strand
TATGAAAGGACCGCACTGTGATGCGGAATGGGGGTTTTTATGCGGCAGCTTGTGTCGCGCAATGGGTTTTCAAAAATTGTATATTTTATCCCGCCGAATATTAATAAGGAGGGAATTTTGAACGACGATGGTTGAAATGTATGTGGCTGTGCTCATCGGCATAGCGGCGTTCCTCGTCGGCGCGGTGGCATGCGGTTTCATATGCTTCCGCCTTGGTGTAAAGCATCGCATCAAGACGGCGGAAGCGCAGTTTGAATCCGCAGAGAAAGAGTCCGCCCGCATTGTTGAAGAAG
Source organism: Escherichia coli (assembly GCA_963641955.1). Taxonomy (GTDB): domain Bacteria; phylum Bacillota; class Clostridia; order Oscillospirales; family Ruminococcaceae; genus CAG-115. Next base: position 1,798 of record CAVIFG010000354.1, on the reverse strand, counting down.
CGAACGAAAAGGCAGAAACGCTGAAAAAGACGGCGCTTGTCGAAGCGAAGGACGAGATCTACGCCATGCGCACGGACGCCGAAAAGGAAGTTCAGCGGCTCAAGTCCGACGCCGAGCGCGAGCTGAAAGAGCGCAGGAGCGAGGTTTCGCGTTCCGAGCGCAGGATCCAGCAGAAAGAAGAAAATCTCGACAAAAAGACAGACAAGATGGAAAAGCTCGAGGAGCAGCTCCATCAGAAGCACAAGAAGGCAGACGAAAAAATTGCCGAAGCGGAGCAGCTCAAGGCGAGCCAGATGGACATTCTGGAGCGCATTTCGGGCTTCACGCAGGAGCAGGCAAAGGATCACCTGCTTCAGCAGCTCGACAGCGAGCTTAACCACGAAAAGGCACTGAAGATCACCGCCTACGAGCAGAAGCTCAAGGACGAGGCGGACGAAAAGGCAAGACAGTACATATCCCTTGCCATCGCAAGGCTGGCGGCGGACACCGTTTCGGAAACGGCGGTATCTGTTGTTGCCATCCCGAACGACGAGATGAAGGGACGCATCATAGGCCGCGAGGGCAGAAACATCCGTGCTCTCGAAACGCTGACGGGCGTCGATCTTATCATCGACGACACACCCGAAGCTATCACGCTCTCCTGCTTTGACCATGTGCGCCGCGAGATCGCGCGCATTGCCCTTGAAAGGCTCATACAGGACGGCAGAATCCACCCGGCGCGCATCGAAGAAACAGTCGAAAAGGCACGCAGAGAGGTGGAGCAGCGCATCAAGCAGGAAGGTGAGCGCGCTGTTATGGAAACCAACGTAAACGGACTGAACCACGAGCTTGTTCGTCTGATAGGCAGACTGAAGTACAGAACATCCTACCGCCAGAACGTGCTGAACCACTCGATAGAGGTAGCGCATCTTGCGGGAATAATGGCAAGCGAGCTCGGAGTAGACGCGGCGCTGGCAAGGCGCGCGGGTCTGCTGCATGATATCGGTAAGGCGCTTGACCACGAGATAGAAGGCTCTCATGTACAGATAGGCGTTGACGTCTGCAAGAAGTACAAGGAAAGCCCCGAGGTCATCCACGCCATCGAAGCGCACCACGGCGACGTTGAGTGCCGCACGGTAATCGCGGCTCTGGTGCAGGCTGCCGACGCGATAAGCGCGGCGCGTCCTGCGGCAAGAAGCGAGAACTACGAGAACTACATCAAGCGCCTTGAGAAGCTGGAGGAGATATGTAACTCCTACAACGGCGTTGAGAAATCCTATGCTATACAGGCAGGCCGCGAGGTCCGCATAATGATAAAGCCGGATCAGATCAACGACGACGATATGAAGGTGCTTGCACGCGATATCGCAAAGCGTATCGAAAGCGAGATGGAGTATCCCGGACAGATAAAGGTAAACCTTATCAGGGAGAGCCGCGCAATAGATTACGCGAAGTGATTTTTTATGGTGATAGAATGCCGCCCAAACGGGCGGCATTTTTTTGTGGGGGGACTGCCTTTCGTCTTTGTGGCACCCATACACGCAGTCGAGGGGTCATCATTTCGGCTTTGTGGAACCAATACACGCGGTCAAGGGGTCGCACCCCTTGCGGGTCGAGGGCGGCGCCCTCGTCGCCGTCCGCAGACGGCGAAATTCTCCACGCCTTTAAAATTTCGTGCAATGTAGCTTAAAGCAGGTTCGTTTATCCGACTTAAAAAGCGCTAAAGGGGTTTGGGGGAAAACAAGAGTTTTCCCCCAATGCAGCATATTAAATCTAAAGGTTTCTCTCCTCAAAAACAGTCCGGGGGACTGTTTTTGAA
>CAVIFG010000353.1:0-2094 GCA_963641955.1 Escherichia coli | reverse complement strand
CTTTGTTGCGGCGCTTGGTATTACAAATACGATGATCATGTCCATCTCTGAGCGTACCCGCGAGATCGGCGTTATGAAAGCGCTCGGCTGCTATCTCGGCAACATCCGTGAGGTATTTCTCATGGAAGCCGGCTTCATCGGTCTTATCGGCGGTATAATCGGAGCGGCAATAAGCTTTTTGATAGCCTTGGTGATAAATCTTGTGTCGTCGCAACAGCAATTTGACGGCATACAACAGTTCTTCGAGGCCATCCCGACGGTAATGGATCCTGCTAACAGTCCTGTTTCGATAGTTCCACTTTGGTTGGCGGGATTTGCGATAATATTCTCTGTCATCATCGGATTAGGCTCGGGATTTTACCCCGCAAACAAAGCAGTTCATATTTCCGCCCTTGAGGCTATCAAGCGCGAATGATATCACAGACCCCGCAGTTTTTGCTGCGGGGTCGATTTTGTATGTGTGTATAATAGAAATGTGATGGCTTTGTTAAAGATGAACAAAAGTTTTTTGAGTATGCGATGAATATATGTCTATTATGTAGGTAAATATATATAGGTTATGCATATAATACATTTCACATTTATTTGAAGCAGTGTTATAATATTATTGTAACAAAAATCAACCTCATAAGTTGATTAAATATGTCGGTTTTTCACAAAACCGTCACATTGCTTTACACATATTAAGGAGGACAAAACAATGGCTAGATTTACATTACCGAGAGATTTGTACCACGGCAAGGGTGCTCTTGAGAACCTGAAGAATCTGAAGGGTAAAAAGGCTATCATCGTTGTGGGCGGCGGCTCCATGAAGCGCAACGGCTTCCTTCAGAAGGCAGAGGATTACCTCAAGGAAGCAGGCATGGAAGTCAAGATACTGGACGGCGTTGAACCCGATCCTTCCGTTACAACTGTTATGAACGGTGCTAAGGTAATGCTGGATTTCCAGCCTGATTGGATCGTTGCAATGGGCGGCGGTTCTCCTATCGACGCTGCGAAGGCTATGTGGATCAAGTACGAGTATCCCGACTGCACATTCGAGGATATGTGCAAGGTATTCGGTATCCCCGAGCTTCGCCATAAGGCTCACTTCTGCGCAATTCCTTCCACATCCGGTACTGCAACGGAAGTTACCGCATTCTCCATCATAACCGATTACGACAAGGGTATCAAGTATCCTATCGCTGACTTTGAGATCACACCTGATGTAGCTATCGTTGATGCTGCTCTGGCAGAAACAATGCCTCAGAAGCTGACCGCTCACACCGGTATGGACGCTCTCACACACGCTATTGAAGCGTATGTTTCCACCGCAAACTGCGACTACACTGATCCGCTTGCAATCCATGCGATAGAGATGATCCAGAAGGAACTGATCAACTCCTACAACGGCGATATGGATGCGCGCGACAAGATGCACAACGCACAGTGCCTTGCAGGTATGGCATTCTCCAACGCTCTGCTGGGTATCGTTCACTCCATGGCACACAAGACCGGTGCTGCGTTCGCTGATTACGGTGCACACATCATCCACGGCGCTGCAAACGCAATGTATCTGCCTAAGGTAATCGCATTCAACGCAAAGGATCCCACCGCAAAGAAGCGTTATGGCGTTATCGCTGATTATATGCACCTCGGCGGAAGCAATGATGACGAAAAGGTTAAGTTGCTCATCGAGTATGTTCGCGGCATGAACGACAAGCTGAACATTCCTCACTGCATCAAGAACTACGGCGCAGACAGCTATCCTGTTGAGCAGGGCTTCGTTCCCGAGAACGTATTCCTTGAAAGACTGCCCGAGATCGCAAAGAATGCCATCGCAGATGCCTGCACAGGCTCTAACCCCCGTATTCCTACTCAGGAAGAGATGGAGAAGCTGCTTAAGTGCTGCTACTACGATACAGAAGTTGATTTCTGATAAAGCGGCGTAAAACTGAACTGACATAACGTATACTGTTTGGAGATCCCTTCGGGGGTTTTCAAACAGTATTTTTTAGGAATGATTTTTCGAGGAGATAGATATGTATAAGATAGTCAGAAAAAAAGTCCTCAACCCGACAGTAACGCTGATGGAAGTGGACGCGCCGATGATAG
>CAVIFG010000352.1:464-2108 GCA_963641955.1 Escherichia coli | reverse complement strand
GGTCGAAGTCGGTCGGATGAGCGTTTTATAATTTCCATTTAAAAATGGAAACAGCGCGGAAAACTCCGCGCCGCAGATTTATCTGTTTCCAACTTTTCCTCCCAAAAGATACGACAGCCACACCGAAATCCCCGCCGCCGCGGGAGCCGCCGCATAGAACACCACCCGCATGAATGCAGGTGCATTCCCGCTGTCGAGCAAAACCGCCATCAGCACTACCGCCGCGATGGTAATTATGATTTCCAGCGCGAGATAAATTGCCCCCGCACGCTTTGTCCCGAACCGCCGCGCCAGCGGAAAAACAGGGCAGAGGACGCCCGTCTGTATAACCCCGATGCAAATCGGCATGGCTATCATGGGTTCGGCGGGAAGTCCGTTCTTTATGCAGGCGATAACATTAAAAACAAGCGATACCACCGTAAGCAGCGCGACTATCATCCCCGACGAAACGAATTTCGCCCCCGTGATGACCCTGCGGGAAACGGGGAATGTCGACACTATATTATGCCAGCCGCTGTTCACGTCGTCCTCCAGCGTGTTCAGCACGAAGGACGAGAATATGCAGATATTTATGAAATTCAGCGACCCGTGAATAAACAGCATGATAAGGTCGGACATTTCCTTTGACATATTCCTGCCGCTGTCCAGAAACAGCGCGCCTATGTTCGGAAGCAGCATTATCATCAGCGCGACCGCCACCTGAAACCTTACCGTATAAATATCCTTCAGAACAAGCCCTTTCAACAGATGTTCCCCCTTTTCACCTTTTTGTAGATCATAAGATAAAGCACCGCATACAGCGCCGCGATCACCAGCAGGAACAGCATGACAAACCATCCCGAAAGCAGCACGCTGACGTCGATACTGATCTCATCGTCGACTATCTTATGAACGGGATAAACCACCGCCACGCCCATTATAACGCCGATTATCAGCGCAGCCTTTTCGCAGTTTTTGTATTTTATCGTCAGCGGGACTATCGCCCACTGCACTATGCTGCCTAACAGAGCCATCGCCGCCAGCGCTGCAAACATCCTCGCGTCGCACAGCAGCGCGCCGCCTTTCGCCAGATCGACAAGATAAAACACGCCGTACATAAAATTGCTCAGCAGTAATCCGAACGCAAGGTAGATAAGGTTTTTGATAAGCTCCGCAGAAACAAATCTGCCCTTTGTCACCGCGGCGAGAGTATAATCTGCGAAGCGGGTTTTCAGGTTGTTTTCGAATTCCTTGTTGGTGACTTCCTGCGGCAGGGCTGCCGCGATGATGGACAGCAGCGGCAGCGATACTGCCACGATAGTTGCGTATTCACTTCCCGCCGAAAAGGCGATTCCCATAGCCCCCGCGACAGCCGCGGCCAATGTGTATACCGCGCAGCCGATGAGCCTGCCGCGGTTGTACATCAGCGACGAATACAGTATCCCTTTCATTTCACACCACCTCGTCCTTTACATAGTAGACCATCAGCTCGTCGATGGAGGGCACCTCCTGCGCGATATCGGGGTATTTCTCAAACGCGGTGGTAAGTACCTCATGGGAGTACCTGCCGCTGCGCATTCCGATGATATCCGCGCGGTCGATTTTCGCAAGCTGTTCCTCGGTGCATTTTAGGATACGGTGACGTTCTTTCAGCTCGTTGCGCTC
>CAVIFG010000352.1:0-386 GCA_963641955.1 Escherichia coli | reverse complement strand
ACAAGGCGGCCGCCGTGAATGAAACCTATGTAGTCCGCGATGTGCTCGAGGTCGCTGGTTATGTGGGTGGAAATCAGGATGGAGTGGCTTTCGTCCTGCATGAATTCAAGCAGCAGGTCGAGAATTTCGCTGCGGATAACGGGGTCAAGGCCGCCGGTGGGTTCGTCAAGAACAAGCAGTTTCGGCGCGTGCGACATCGCTGCCGCAATGGACAATCTCATCTGCATTCCGCGGGAGAAGCTTCCGAGCTTCTTGTTTATGGGCAGCCCGAACCGCGAAAGGTATCCGAAAAACTTATCGCTGTCCCAGTTTTTGAATATCCCGCCGAGCACCTTGTCGAGCTGTTTTGAGTTCAGCCCTTTCGGGAAAGGCAGCTCATCGAATAC
>CAVIFG010000351.1:0-2111 GCA_963641955.1 Escherichia coli | reverse complement strand
TTTATTGCAGAAATATTAAAACGACACTCTCGGAATATGCAGCGTGTCAATGCTATTGACTTTTTTATAATTTTATTGTATAATAATGTAACTTATACAAGAATGCCGTCCGTTAATTACCCCGCGGAAAAGGCAGCGACGCAGGGAAAATCGACCGAAAGGAATATATTATTATGAAAAAAATGAACAGAATTTTATCCGCCATCACGGCGGGTGCGGTCATGCTGTCCCTGATGAGCGGCTGCTCCGACAGCGAGCTTGACGACTTCCTCGCGGACGACGAATCGGAATATTCCGAAGCGGCGGACATCTCTTCCGAACAGGAAATAACCTCGTCCGACGCGCAGCGCGGCACGGGGCTAGAGGAGATCTCCATAACAGGCACCCCCGACGCCGACCCTGACAAGCAGATCGTAAAAAGCCGCGCCCCCATCAAGCAGGTTCGCGGCATAAACGTCAAGGGCGAGCAGCTTTCCGACGATTTCTATTTCTACCGCGCGCTGCTCTCCTCGCAGTATAAGCAGGCATATGACCAGATCTACGCCATGCTGTACAGGGGCGTTTCTACCTTTGATATGAACGTTGCCGTCAGCGCGAACGATATCTCGGATATAGTTTACAGCGTGTACTACGACCATCCCGAACTTTTCTGGGTGGACAGCTCGCTTACATATTACTACAACGGAAACGGGCAGGTGACTTCTCTTACCGTAAACTTCAACGGCACTGCAAACGACCTCAAGACTGCGCAGAAATATTTCGAGAGCGCCGTTTCAAACCTGCTGCTGAAAGCCTCCACCCTTGACACTGACATCGAAAAGGTAAAGTACGTTCACGACTACCTGACGAACACCATAAATTACGTCAGCAACTCCGCGTACAATCAGAGCGCATACAGCGCGCTGGTGCTGGGTCAGACGGTATGCGCAGGATACGCGCACGCGTTCCAGTATTGTATGCAGAAGCTCGGCATACCCGCCGCATATATCGTCGGCCATGCGGGAGAATCCCACGCGTGGAACCTGCTGAAGCTTGACGGGGAATACTACAACATGGACGTAACGTGGGACGATCCCATAGGAAATCCCGCGACTACATACTATTACGACTACTTTAACGTGACCGACAGCGTTCTGAACCGCGATCACTCCCGCTACGAGATATCCGCCGCGCTTCCCGCCGCAAACGGAACGAAATACAGCTACGCTTCATGGTACGGCTCGGGGAACTTCGGCAGTGATTTCAGCGATTTCGGCGCTATTGATGGTGTTATCCCCTCGGAATACAACGGCAACACCACTGCCCCCGCGGCGACAACTGCCGCCACAACCACCACTGCCGCGAAAACTACTTCCGCGGAAATTGATTACGGCGATATCTCCTACGACAACAACGATTACAGCGACAGCTACGACGATGACTGGGACTGGGACTGGGGCGATGACGACGATGACTGGGGCGACTGGGATGAATGGGACGATTTCGACTGGGATGATTTCTGGGGCGACGACTGGGACGACGAGGACTTCTCGGACTGGTGGGGCGACGACGAATACCTGAGCGATTTCGACTGGGGCTTCGGAAACGACTGCTGGGACTAAACAATAAAAATTATCCGCCTTATCGCATGGATGATAAGGCGGATATTTGTATGCAAAAATAAAAGGGGCATTTTGTGCCCCGCGATATTCAAAAAATGTGACTCCATCGATAAGCCGAGTTCTGTCGTGTATGACCATCTATCTAGCCCCGCCGTCGCCGGCGGGATCAAGCCACCTTTCAACGAAGCGCGCCGAGCAGACGCGTTGACCTCCGCACCAATCGGTGTTGCATCGGATAGGGTTTACATGGCAGTGCAGTCTCCTGCACCCCGGTGAGCTCTTACCTCGCCTTTCCACCCTTACTGCCGAAGCAGCGGTATATCTCTGTTGCACTAGCCCTAAGGTCGCCCTCGGCTGACGTTATCAGCTATCCTGCTCTGTGATGCTCGGACTTTCCTCATGGCACTCTCGTGCCCCGCGGTCATATAATGAAGTCACAAAGGTTATTATAACATTTTCGCGGCGCAAAATCAAGTGCTTTTGCAAAAAAATTCATTTCAAATAAGATTG
>CAVIFG010000350.1:962-2123 GCA_963641955.1 Escherichia coli | reverse complement strand
CGTTTTCGTGGAAGAAGTGGATAGCGCGCAGCACCGCGCGGTCGCCGAACTTTGCGCGCAGGTCGTTTATGTTGAGCATTATGTCGGGCAGGGAAAGCTGGCGCAGGCAATCGCAGTCAAAGAAGCCCGCAACGGCTTTCATCTCCGCAGGAATGGAGGCGTACTCGTCCGTGAGGTCCGCGTGGTCGCCCTTGGCGTCTACAATGCAAAGCGCGTGCGCGTACTTGTCAAAGTCGCAGGGAACGCTCTCAATTATGGGCGAGTCGGTGTCCTTGAAGTCTATAGCGACAAACCCGCCGACAGAGGACGCCATCTGGTCCATAAGCCCCGAGGGCTTGCCGAAGTATGCGTTTTCGGCGTACTGTGCAATCTGCGCTATCTTTACAGCGCCTATCTGCCCGCCGTTGTATATGTGCGAAAGCATTGTGCCTACAAGCACCTCGAACGCCGCCGAGCTTGACAGCCCCGAGCCTTTCATTACGTTGGAAGTTGTATATGCGCGGAAGCCGCCTATCTTGTAGCCGTTCTTGATAAATCCGCCCGCAACGCCGCGAATCAGCGAAGCGGAGGTGTTCTTTTCCTCGTCGCGCACATCGAGGGAGGACAGGTCTATCTTGTCCTCGGGGAAGCCCTCGGATTTTATCGTGATGCAGTTGTCGTCCGTAAGCTCCGTTACGGCGATAACGTCGAGGTCAACGCTGGCGGCAAAAACCTTGCCGTTGTTGTGGTCGGTGTGGTTTCCGCATATCTCGGTGCGGCCGGGGGCGGAGAAGAAACGGTGCTCTCCGAGATCGCCGAAATACTCTGCAAATGCGCTTTCAGCCTTGTGGTAGCGCTCTTCCTGTGCGGCGAGCTGGCTGTCGGGGTAGATTTCCCTGAGTGTGGATACGATGGGTTTCATAGATTGACCTTTCCTTTGTTTCGTCTTTTATTGCTTTCAGGCGATTGCCTGCGGTTTTCAGTCCTTTTCGGTGTAGAACATATGCTTTGCCTTTTCCTTGTGGGTGGAAACGCTCAGCACCATTCCTACCATGGCGTACATCATTATCATCGAGGTGCCGCCGGTGCTTATGAACGGCAGCGGAATGCCTATCGACGGCATTACTCCGAGAACCATGCCGATGTTGATTATGCTGTGGATAGTTATTGTGGCAAAAACGC
>CAVIFG010000350.1:0-952 GCA_963641955.1 Escherichia coli | reverse complement strand
AGCATATCCCCCGCGGCGGAGGCGTTTGACAAGATCTTCAGGCAGAGAGCGGCGAGGGTTATCACCACCGCAATGCAGCCGATAAAACCAAGCGTCATGCCGATATATGCGAAAACGGAGTCGTTGTATATTTCGGGGACGTTGGTGTAATTGTCAGAATGGAAGCCAAGTCCCGTGAGCTGTCCCGAGCCGAGGGCAATAAGTCCGCGGTACTGCTGGAAGTATTTATCAAGAAGCTGCTGCTGGCGCACTTCTTCGTCGAACAGCACCAGTATTCTGATTTTGTGGTGCTCCGCCAGCAGGTAGTTCCACGCCACATAAAGCGCAGGGGGTATCGCCGCCAGCGCGACAACGATGTATTTCCATGAAACCCCCGCGATGAAAAGCATACAGGCGAAAATAAATAAAAACACCAGTGCCGAGCCGTAGTCGCCCTGTATGGTTATAAGCGCGGCGGGAAAGAACCCATGCACGCACAGAAGCAGCATATTCGGAAGCTTGTTGAGCTTGTCGCCGAGCTTTGAGATGTGCGTTGCGAGGGTGAGTATAAACACAAGCTTCAGTATTTCGGACGGCTGTATCGTGATTATACCGAGATCCAGCCACGCGATATCGTCATCGCGCTGAACTCCCAGCGGCGTGAACAGCAGGAACTGCAATATCAGCGCTACGGGAGCATAAACGAACCATATCTTCGATATGAATTTGTAATCTATCATGCCGATGATAAGCGAGCCGAAGAAACCCAGAATGCCCGAATAGAGCTGCGTTTTGAAAACGCTTTCAATGATGAAACCGTTTTCGTATAATGAATTGACGAGAATGATATCAAATACGGTGAGTGCGGCGCATATCAGCGGGAGTAATTTGTCCAGCCTTTTGAAATATCCGCCAAAAAAATCTAAAACAGTTTTCATTTTGCTCCCATATGTTCTGCAATAAAACCCTATAC
>CAVIFG010000349.1:0-2127 GCA_963641955.1 Escherichia coli | reverse complement strand
CCTGTTATGTATATCATGGAAAAACCTCCGCCAAAAAATTAAAATTCGGTTACAATTTGCGAAAAACCCTTTACAATTGACAGGGAGATTTGATATAATAGAAACTGTAAGCGAATACTGCGGAAAATTTACCGCCTATAATATAATAACCTAAAAAAGGGGATTTGTCTATATGCAAAAAATAAAAATTTTTACCCTATTTACAACAATTATTTTACTATTCTCGGTTTTCGGGGCAACGATGACGGGTTTTGCCGCTTTTTCTCCGAATTTTGATGTATACAGCGAGGGCGTATACATGGTGAACACCGATACGGACATCGTTGTTATGGCGAAAAATGCCGACAAAAAGATGTACCCCGCCTCCACGACAAAAATAATGACCGCCCTCGTTACCCTCGCGAACGTCAAGAACCTCAACGCAAACGTAAAGGTTCCCTACGACTGCTTCAATGAATTCAACGAGGATAACCCCAATTTTATCGGCCCCTCCGGCGGCGGCATCGATCCTCTTCAGGATAACCTTACTTACAACGACGCGCTGTATTCCATGATGATAGCCAGCGCCTGCGAATCCGCAAACATACTTGCATACAACGTCGGCGGCGGAAGCATCGCAAACTTTGTCCAGCTTATGAACGACACCGCCGCGCAGATAGGCTGCAAGAACACGCATTTCTCCAATCCGCACGGGCTTTTCGCGGAGGATAACTACTCCACGCCGTATGATATGTACCTCATAACAAAGTACGCCATCGACCACTATCCCGCGTTCATGAAGATATGCAGCACATATTCCTACGATATGCCCGCGAACAGTTCCAACCCCGGCGGCTACACCCTCACGCATACAAACAAGATGATGCAGTCCACCAGCAGCTACTATTACGAGGGCGTAAGCGGCATAAAGACAGGCTCCATAGACAAGTATTACTACAAAAACGCCGACGGCAAGTGGGACTGGAGCAACTATGAATACGGCAGCCGCGCGCTGGTAACCACTGCGCAGAGAAACGGCTACACCTATCTCCTTGTGACCATGGGCGCGCCCTACTGCAACGACGACGGCACCGCCACGGACACCCTGTACAACTTCACCGACCATATCAACCTTTACAACTGGGCGTTCAACGAGTTTGAATATACCCTCGTTATCGGCAAAAATCAGCAGATAATGCAGGCTTCCGTAGACAAGGGGCTTGAAGCCGATAAGGTGGGCATAGTTGCCACGCAGGATTATTACACCCTCCTCCCGAAATCGCTGGACGTTTCGACTATCCAGCAGGTGAAGCCCACCCTCAAGCCCATCGAAGCCCCGGTTGAAAAGGGAATGCTGGTGGGCAAGCTGGAACTGAAGCTCAACGGAGAAACCCTCACGAAGCTGAAGCTTGTGACCGAGCGCGCCGTATCCCTTGACATGGCGGAGTATTACAAGGAAAAGGCGGGCGAGGTGCTCAAAATGCCGCAGTTCATCGCTATAGTGGTGCTGTCAGGCGTACTGGTGCTGCTTCTTATCGTTACAAAAATTGCCCGCACGCAGTTCTACCGCGCACAGGCGGAGCGCAACCGCCGCCGCAAATCCATGCAGATGGCGCCCAGAAACGGCGCAAACCGCAGCAATATCAACCGAAACAACCGGAGATAACGCATGAACATTAATTTCATTGCCATGGGCAAGATAAAGGAAGCGTGGTATCGCGACGCCTGCGCGGAGTACATAAAGCGCATGGGCGCATTCGCGCAGACAAAGGTTTTCGAGCCGAACCCCGTCGATCTTCCGAAAGACCCCTCCGACGCGCTGATAGCGCAGGCGCTGGACAAGGAAGCTGAGCGCATCGGCGAGTGCATAAAGGGCGGTTCGTATACCGTTGCAATGTGCATAGAGGGTAAGACGATGTCAAGCGAAAATCTTGCGGATACGCTCTCGCAGCTCGGCAGCAGGGGGATAAGCACCGTTAATTTCGTGGTGGGAAGTTCCTTCGGATTATCTGAGAAATTCAAAAAGGACGCCGACCTGCGTATGTCGATGTCCCCGATGACATTCCCGCATTCGCTGGCGAGGGTCATGCTTTACGAGCAGGTCTACCGCGCGTTTTCGATAATCAATAACTCAAAATATCATAAATG
>CAVIFG010000348.1:0-2133 GCA_963641955.1 Escherichia coli | reverse complement strand
CCGGTAACGGCGTCGCCGCCGGCGAACACGCCCTTGCGGGATGTCTGACCGTTCTCGTCTGCGATAAAGCAGCCGTGCTTGTTGGTATCCAGACCCTTTGTGGTGTTGCGGATAAGGGGGTTCGGGGATGTGCCGATGGACATAACAACGCAGTCAACATCAAGTACGAACTCGCTGCCGGGCTTCTCAACAGGTCTGCGGCGTCCGCTTGCGTCGGGCTCGCCGAGCTCCATCTCGATGCACTTCATGCCTGTTACGAACTTGTGCTCGTTGCCGAGGATCTCAACGGGGTTGTTGAGGGTCTTGAAGATAATGCCCTCTTCCATTGCGTGCTCGACCTCTTCCTTACGGGCAGGCATTTCGTCCAGTCCGCGGCGGTATACTATGTATACATTCTCCGCGCCAAGGCGCTTTGCGCAGCGTGCTGCGTCCATTGCAACGTTGCCGCCGCCTACTACTGCGACATTCTTATTCTTCTTGATAGGCGTGTCGGAGCCTTCCTTGTAAGCCTTCATGAGGTTTACGCGGGTGAGGAACTCGTTCGCGGAATATACGCCCTTGAGGTTCTCGCCGGGGATATTCATAAATCTCGGCAGGCCTGCGCCGGAGCCGATGAATACTGCTTCAAAGCCCTGCTCGAACAACTCGTCCACTTCGATGGTGCGGCCTACGACAACGTTTGTGTCGATGGTAACGCCCATTGCCTTGAGGTTGTCTACCTCGTGCTGAACGATGGACTTGGGAAGTCTGAACTCGGGGATACCGTAAACCAGTACGCCGCCCGCAAGGTGCAGGGCTTCAAATACTGTTACGTCGTAACCCAGCTTTGCAAGATCGCCCGCGCAGGTCAGGCCGGATGGGCCTGCACCGATTATTGCGCACTTGTGGCCGTTCTTTTCGGGAACAGCGGGAGCTTCCTTGACATTTGCGTTGTGCCAGTCGGCAACGAAGCGCTCCAGTCTGCCGATGGCAACAGGCTCGCCCTTGATACCGCGCACGCACTTGCTTTCGCACTGTGTTTCCTGCGGGCAGACGCGGCCGCAGACAGCGGGCAGCGAGCTGCTCTGGTGGATTATCTGATAAGCGCCCTCAAAATCGCGCTCCTTGACCTTGCTGATGAAAGCAGGGATGTCGATGGAAACGGGACATCCGCCGCGGCAGGGCTTGTTCTTGCAGTTGAGGCAGCGGTTAGCCTCGTCGACAGCCTGCTCCTCTGTGTAGCCGAGGGCTACTTCCTTAAAGTTCTTGTTACGGACATTGGGGTCCTGAACGGGCATTTCGTTCTTTTTAAGGCTCATGTTCGGCATATCACTTTACCTCCTTCTTGAAAAGGTTGCATACCTCTTCGCGCTTTGCGGTTTCGAATTCCTTGTACATCGCGCCGCGCTCCATTGCCTCGTCGAAATCAACGAGATGGCCGTCGAAATCGGGGCCGTCGACGCAGGCGAACTTGGTTTCTCCGCCGACTGTAAGGCGGCAGCCGCCGCACATTCCCGTGCCGTCGATCATTATCGGGTTCATGGAAACGATGGTCTTAATGCCGTATTCCTTGGTGAGCTTGCAGACGAACTTCATCATGATCAGCGGGCCGATGGTGATAACTTCGTCGTACTCGTTGCCTGCCTTGATGAGCTCCTCGAGGGCGTTGGTGACAAGACCCTTTTCGCCGTGGGAGCCGTCGTCGGTCATCATCTTCATAACGTCGCTGCACGCCTTGAATTCATCCTCAAGGATAACGAGATCCTTGTTTCTGAAGCCAACGATGGAGTGTACCTCGCAGCCCTGATTATGCAGCTTCTTTGCGATGGGGTAAGCGATCGCGCAGCCCACGCCGCCGCCTACGACTGCGACCTTCTTCAGACCCTCGGTGTGGCTTGCAACGCCCAGCGGGCCGACGAAGTCGTGGATGTACTCGCCCTCTTCGAGGTGGTTGAGCTTCTCAGTGGTGGCGCCGACGATCTGGAATATGATCGTGATGGTGCCCTTTTCGCGGTCGAAATCCGCGACCGTCAGCGGTATTCTCTCGCCGTTTTCGTCTACGCGCAGGATTATGAACTGCCCCGGCTCCGCCTTTGCGGCTATCATCGGCGCGTCCACTTCCATCAGCGTTACTGTCGGGTTGAGGACTTTTTT
>CAVIFG010000347.1:0-2140 GCA_963641955.1 Escherichia coli | reverse complement strand
TCATTACAGTTGTCGGAATGGGATATGTGGGTCTTGCGAACGCGGTATTGCTTGCGCAGCACAACAAGGTATTCGCCGCCGACATCGTACCCGAAAAGGTGAGTATGATAAACCGTCGCATATCGCCGATATCCGACAGGGAAATTGAAGAATTCCTTTCCGAAAGGCAGCTTGACCTCACCGCCGTCAATAATGCCGAGGAAACTTATCCCCGCTCCGAATATGTGGTCATCGCCACGCCGACAAACTACGACGACATCGCTAAGCGCTTTGACACCTCCTCCGTCGAACAGGTAATAGAGGCCGTTATAAAATGCAGTCCCGACGCCGTTATTGTGATAAAATCCACCGTGCCCGTCGGATTTACCGAGGGCATGAGAAAAAAGCACCCCCGCGGCAGGATAATTTTCAGCCCCGAATTTTTAAGGGAGGGCAAGGCGCTTTACGACGAGCTTTACCCATCAAGAATTATCATCGGAATGCCGTGCGGAGATGAAGCGCTTTCGGCGGCGGGGCATAAATTCGCCGATATGCTGCGCGAGGGTGCGCTGAAAAAGGACATCCCCGCCCTGTTCCTTTCGCCGACGGAAGCGGAGGCTGTAAAGCTGTTCGCAAACACCTACCTTGCGCTTCGCGTAAGCTTTTTCAACGAGCTTGACACCTACGCCGAAATGAAAGGTCTTGATACCAAGCAGATAATCGACGGCGTGGGATTAGACCCGCGCATAGGCAGCTACTACAACAATCCATCCTTCGGCTACGGCGGATACTGTCTGCCAAAGGACACAAAACAGCTCCTCGCAAACTACGACGGCATACCGCAAAACCTTATCGAAGCGGTCGTCCGCTCCAACGACACGCGAAAGCAGCACATCGCCGACCAAATCATGAAAAAGGCGGGACGCTGCCTGCCAACAGTCGGAATATACCGCCTGATCGCAAAGGCAAATTCGGACAACTTCCGCCAGAGCGCTATTCTTTCCGTCATCACGCTTCTCAAAGAAAAAGGCGCGCGGATAATCATTTTTGAGCCAGATTTAAAGGATGATAATTTCTGCGGATTTGAGGTCGTTCACAGCATGGAGGAGTTTGCCTCCGCCGCGGATGTTATCGCCGCAAACCGTGTTACGGATGAGCTGAAACCATATATAAGCAAGGTCTATTCGAGAGATACTTATTTCAGAGATTGAATAAAATTATCCCCGCGCTGTAACAGTGCGGGGAATTATATTATCTGTCGTTTTTATCTTCCTCATGCGGAAATTCTGCGCCGCGGGTGCGCTCGCTGATGATATACCGCGGGCGGTGCTTTGTTTCCATATAAATCTTTCCGATGTACTCGCCTATAACGCCGATGGAGATAAGCTGTATGCCGCTCACGAAGCAGATTATGCATATCGTGGAAGCCCACCCCGAAATCGTCTGCCCGAGAATAGCCATAATTATCGCCCAGATTATCCCGATGAAGCTGAGCGCCGCGACGAATATTCCAAACCCCGTGATGATCCGTATCGGCTTTACCGAAAGGCTGGTTATCTTGCCCGCGATGCGCTCGCTGCGCTCATAACTTACGCTGGTGCTTTTAAATCCCACCAGCGGCACCATGCCGCGCAGGAATATGTTAACTTCCTTGAAATTCGCCAGCTCCCGCAGCACACGGTTGCTGATAAGGCGGTAGTCCGCGTGGTTGAACACCACCTCCGCCCCCATGGCGTTCATTAGCTTATAGAAGCTTTCGGCGGTGAAGCGCTTAAAAAACGTGTCCGTGTCGCGCTTGGAGCGCACGCCGTACACCACCTCGCACCCGCCGAGGTACTCGTCTACCATCTTGTCCATGGCGTTGATGTCGTCCTGCCCGTCGCAGTCGATGCTGATGGTTATGTCGCAGTTGTCCTTTGCTTCCATAAGCCCCGCCAGCACGGCGTTCTGGTGTCCCCTGTTCCTAGACTGGGATATGCCGATGAAATGCTCGTCCTTTTCGGAAAGCCCGCAAATGACATCCCACGTCTTATCCTTACTGCCGTCGTTTACAAACAGCACGCGGCTGTCCGGGGATATCTTGCCCGCCGCGGAAAGCTCCAGTATTTTATTAAGAAACATCTCCGAGGTTATCGGAAGTACCTCCTGCTCGTTGTAGCAT
>CAVIFG010000346.1:0-2152 GCA_963641955.1 Escherichia coli | reverse complement strand
GCTCCTTGTTGAGCTGATTGAAGATAAGGCTGCGCTTGGTGGAAACCAGCGCGCTGTCCGTGTTGGAGTTCTCCTTGTCGCCGATGTACATGATTGACTGGCTCTTTTTGTAAACCTCGTCCAGCATCTGCACGAAATCCTGCTTGTAGTTGCGGTAATCCTTGTAGCTTTTCGCAACGGCGGGATTGGTTGCCTCCAGCGCTCCCTCGACGATGTTATGCATCTCGGCGATGGCAACTTCGTCCTTGCCCAGCGCCTTTACCTTGTCTGTTACAAAATTACAGATAAAGTCTATTTCCTCGGGAGAAAACTTGTACATAACGCGGGTCGCCGATTTGTTTACGGCATTTACCACCTTCTGCACATTGAATTCTTCCTTGGTGTTGTCCTTCTTGACTATCCGTATCATTTTGTTAAGACTTCCTTTCGCAAACTATATATTGTAGACTAATTAAAATTATAATACATTTTATTGTACTTGTCAACCGTTTATAATGCGGCGGAGGGTGTAGAATTTTAATAACATTTTTCGTGCAATATTACGATTGACATGACAGAAACAGCGCTGTCATGCGTTTTTCTGCGTCTTTTCGGAATTGTATGCGGCAATAGCATCCAGAAATTTCTTGCCGTAGCGCTCCGCTTTCATCGAGCCTACGCCCGAAACGCCCATGAACTGTCCGATATTTTCGGGCATTTTGGCGCACATATCCCGCAATGTTGCGTCGGTGAAAACGACATACGCGGGCACGCCCAGCGCACTCGCAAGCTTGGTGCGCAGCTCCCTGAGCCGCGCCATCAGCTCGGGATTTTCCTCCGCGGGCTGCTCCTTGGCGGCTTCGGCGGGCTTTTCCTTGGGAAGCTTCATTATAAGCGTGCTGCGGGATTTTATGAACTCATCCGCCGCAGGGGTCAGCACGCAGGTCATGTGCTCAGGCTCTACATCAATAAGCCCCTGCTGCTGCAGAAATTCGATGATGTCCCTCACCCGCTGCTGCGATACGCCTTTCATAATGCCGTATGTTGAGAGCGTATCAAGCCCCGTGGTTACTATGCGCTCCTCGCTGCTGCCGGTAAGTATGGCGGCGATGAGCGTTTTTCCGCCGCTGCGCCCGCGCTGTTTAAGGCGGAAAATGCAGGAAAGAATTTTCTGCGCCTCCACGGTGATATCCACCGTTTCGAAATTAGTGTTGCAGCTTCCGCAGTTGCCGCAGTAATTCGGCGCTTTCTCGCCGAAATAATCAAGGATGAACCCGCGCAGGCATTTTGTCGTGGTGGAATAGAACGTCATCTGCTTCAGACGCTCGCGGTCGCGGGCACGCAGCTCGCTGAGTTCCTGCACGGAAAGTCCCGTGTCCTCGTGCCCGTTGTCGATAAGGAACTCCGCCGTCCGCACATCCCGCTTTGCATACAGCAGAATGCACCTCGCGGGACCGCCGTCGCGGCCTGCTCTTCCCGCCTCCTGATAATAGCTTTCGATGTCCTTCGGCATATTGTAGTGCACCACCAGCGACACATCCGATTTGTCGATTCCCATGCCGAAAGCATTCGTCGCGACCATAACATTACAGCGGTCGTAAATAAAATCGTTCTGCGCGCTCCTGCGCTCGATATCCCGCAGACCCGCGTGGTACATCGCGGCATTTATGTTGTTCAGCCGAAGCATCGCGCATACGCTTTCCACGGCTTTCCGCGTGGAGCAGTAAACGATGGTGCTTCCACCCGAAGCCGCCTTTATTATGCTCAGCAGCTCCGCGTCCTTGTCTTTCGGCTTTCTGACCTCGAAATAGAGATTTGCGCGGTCAAATCCCGTCGTAACGGAAAACGGGTCGTTAAGCCGCAGTATGCGGATTATGTCATCCTTTACGACATCCGTTGCAGTGGCAGTGAACGCCGCGACAACAGGGCGCTTCGCCAGCGACGACACAAATCCCTCTATTTTAAGGTAGCTCGGGCGGAAATCCTGTCCCCAGTGCGACACGCAGTGAGCCTCGTCCACCGCGACCAGCGGTATGTTGATTTTTTCGCACAGGCGCAGAAATCCCTCCGTTTCAAGGCGCTCGGGTGCGACGTAAAGAATTTTATAATCCCCCGCGGAAGCCTTGTAGAACACATCATCGGCTTCATACTGGGACAGCGAACTGTTTATGAA
>CAVIFG010000345.1:0-2155 GCA_963641955.1 Escherichia coli | reverse complement strand
AGCCTAATGTATGCACATCCGCGCGGCGGTTCGAGGTGCTGTCGGAAATGCATTCCCGCGGGATACCGACGGTGCTTTGGATGACCCCGCTGCTTCCTTATATAAATGATACCGAAGAAAATGTTCGGCGATTAGTCCGCACGGCGGCGGACGCAGGATGCAGGAGGATAATATGCTTCGACATGGGGCTGACCCTGCGCACCGGCGACAGAGAGCACTACTACGCCGCCCTCGACAGGCATTTCCCCGGGCTGAAAGAACGCTACATCCGCGAATACGGCACCGCCTATCAACTCCCCTCCCCGAACAAAAAGGCGCTGTGGCGTGTGTTCATCGAGGAATGCGAGCGGGCGCATATCGAGTATGACATCAACAAAATATTTGAGTTCATGCATACATTTGACGAGAACGAACAGCTCACGTTATTTTAACTTTTCAACACCAAAAACAACAAAACCGCCCCCGAAAACCGAGGGCGGTCTTATTATAACCGAATTACGGTTATTTCAGCCGTGCCAAATCAGATCATGCTGTCTTCCCAGCAATCGGGAGCAGTCAGACCGAACATCTTAACGATGGTAGGAGCAACGTTTGCAAGGCCGTACTTTCCATCCTTGATGGTGTACTTTACATCCTTGTCGTAGATGATGAAAGGAACAGGGTTGAGGGAGTGAGCGGTTCTTACCTGAATCTCGCCCTTCTTGTTCTTCTCGAGCATCTCGTCCGCATTGCCGTGGTCAGCGGTTACGCACATTGTAACGCCGTATTCGTCGCAAACCTTCATAAGGCGTGCAAGACCGAGGTCAACGCTCTCTACACCGATGATGGTAGCGTCCATGCTGCCTGTGTGGCCAACCATGTCGCCGTTCGGGTAGTTGCAGCGCAGGAAGTCGTACTCGCCGCTCTTGATAGCTTCGATAAGGTGGTCGGTGATCTCGGCGGACTTCATCCAGGGACGCTGGTCGAAGGATACATTGTCGGAGGGGATCTCAACGTAGGTTTCAAGCTCTTCGCTGAACTTTCCGCTCTTGTTGCCGTTCCAGAAATAGGTTACATGGCCGTACTTCTGTGTTTCGGAAATAGCGTACTCCTTCTTGCCCGCCGCAACGAATACCTCTGTCATGGTGTTCGTGATCTCGGGAGGATTTACAAGGAATCTCTGCGGGATCTTGAGGTCGCCGTCGTACTGGAGCATACCAGCGTAGCATACGTCTGGCTTGGGGCCTCTGTTGAAGTAGTTGAACTCGTCCATGTCGAACGCCATGGAAAGCTCGATAGCGCGGTCGCCGCGGAAGTTGTACAGGATAACGCTGTCGCCGTCAACGATCTTACCTACAGGTTCGCCGTTCTCTGCGATAACGAATGCGGGGAGATCCTGGTCAACAAGGCCTGTTTCCTCGCGGAGGGTGGTGTAAGCTTCCATAGCGGAACCGAACTGTCTGCCCTCGCCCTTAACGTGGGTATTCCAGCCGAGCTCTACCATGCCCCAGTCAGCCTGATATCTGTCCATTGTTACCTTCATACGGCCGCCGCCGGAAGCGATCTTGCCGTCAAAGGTAGCGTCATTCAGCTCTGCAAGGACATCTTCCATCTGCTGAATGTAGGTCGCACCTGTTGTGGGGGGAACGTCACGGCCGTCCAGCAGCGCATGGATTCTAACCTTGGAAACGCCCTCTGCCTTAGCCTTCTTTACCATGTTGATAAGGTGGGAAATGTTAGCGTGAACATTACCGTCGGACAGCAGACCGATGAAATGCATGGTGCTGTTCTTAGCCTTTACATTGGAAACGAGCTCCTTCCAAGCTTCGGACTCGTACATCTTGCCGCTTTCGATGGACTCGTTTACAAGCTTTGCACCCTGAGAGTAGATCTGACCGCAGCCGAGTGCGTTGTGACCAACCTCGGAGTTGCCCATATCGTCATCGGTGGGCAGACCAACTGCGTCGCCGTGCGCCTTGAGGCGTGTGTTGGGGCAGTTTGCGAGAAGCCAGTCAAGCGTGGGTGTATGAGCTTCCGTAACAGCGTCGCCAAGATGTGTCTTGGAAAATCCTACGCCGTCCATAACTACTAATAATACGGGTTTTGCCATAGTTCTGTATCTCCTTCTAAATAATAAGTGCACATAAACAACATGACGGGTGTGACGGGTTTACTG
>CAVIFG010000344.1:0-2181 GCA_963641955.1 Escherichia coli | reverse complement strand
TGCTTAAATACCGTTGTTTAATTAAACACCGTACTTGATTGTGTTAACCTTAACGCCGGGGCCCATTGTGGAAGAAACTGTGCAGCTCTTGATGTACTGACCCTTTGCTGCAGCAGGTCTTGCCTTAGCAACTGCTTCCATAAGAGCGTTGAAGTTCTCGTCGAGCTTCTCTGCGCCGAAGGATGCCTTGCCGATGGGGCAGTGGATGATGTTAGCCTTGTCAAGACGGTACTCGATCTTACCTGCCTTAGCTTCCTGAACAGCCTTAGCAACGTCGGGTGTAACTGTACCAGCCTTGGGGTTAGGCATCAGGCCGCGCGGACCGAGAACCTTACCGAGTCTACCAACAACGCCCATCATATCGGGAGTAGCGATAACAACTTCGAAATCCATCCAGCCGCCGTTGATCTTAGCAACGGTGTCGTTGTCAGCGATGTAGTCAGCGCCTGCTGCCTTAGCATCAGCTTCCTTCTCGGGCTTGCAGAATACGAGTGTTCTTACAGTCTTACCTGTGCCGTTGGGCAGAACAACCGCACCGCGAACCTGCTGGTCAGCGTGACGGGAGTCAACGCCGAGGCGGATGTGCAGCTCAACAGTTTCGTCGAACTTAGCCTTAGCGGTCTTGCAAACTAAATCTAAAGCTTCGTTGGATTCGTAAACCTTGGTAGAATCAACGAGCTTGGTGCTTTCAATATACTTCTTACCGTGTTTCATTTATTATCCTCCTTGTGGTCAAACGGAATAATCCTCCCACTTAAATATTAGTCAACTACCTCTACGCCCATAGAACGAGCTGTGCCTGCGATCATGGACATTGCTGTGTCGATGTTAGCAGCGTTCAGGTCGGGCATCTTTGTTTCAGCGATTTCCTTCAGCTGAGCCTTGGTGATCTTTGCAACCTTGGTCTTGTTGGGAACGCCGGAACCGCTCTCGATCTTGCAAGCCTTCTTGATCAGAACGCTTGCGGGAGGAGTCTTGGTGATAAATGTGAAGCTTCTGTCTGCGTAAACTGTGATAACAACAGGGATGATAAGTCCTGCCTTATCCTTTGTGCGCTCGTTGAATTCCTTGGTAAATGCCATGATGTTAACGCCGTGCTGACCCAGTGCAGGACCAACAGGGGGAGCAGGGGTAGCCTTACCGGCAGGAATCTGTAACTTTATAAATCCTGTAACCTTCTGTGCCATGATGTTCAACCTCCATATTAAAACTAGAAGAATTAAATTTTGCGGATCGCAGCAATTTCAAGCGTTGTCGGGGTCGCTTCGCCGAACATGTTGTATACATCAACAACGGCGGTCTGCTTCTCGGTGTCGATCTCTCTTACGACGCCCTCGAAGCCCTCAAGCAAGCCCTGCTTGATGCTGACATTATCTCCGACCTCAAAGGATATCTTGGTTTCCTTCGAAGTATGTTCGAGGTTTCTAACCTCTTCCTCGCTGAGAGGGGTAGGCTTGGATTCGGGGCCGACAAAGCCCGTTACTCCTCTGGTATTTCTGCAGATATACCACGACTCGTTGGTTTCTACCATCTTTACGAATACATAGCCGGGATAAACCTTTTCCTCTGTTTCAACGGTTTTGCCGTTATCGTTGGTAACGACCTTTGTAACAGTCGGAACGGCAACATCCTCGATAAGGTGCTGAAGATTTCTGTTTTCAACGACCTTCATGATATCAGCCGCTACCTTGTTCTCATAACCCGAATATGTGTGAAGAATATACCACTTTGCTTCTGAGTCAGCCATTGTTTACCCCCTTGACGCGTCAGCCCAGTATCAGCTTGTTCATTAAACCGAACAGCGAATCTATACCGAAGATGAACAGTGCGGCAAGTGCGCACATCACAATAACAACGACTGTGTTATGTGTAGTCTGCTTCGGTGTGGGCCATACTACCTTCTTGAACTCGGACTTAGCGTCCTTGAAATACTTCACAATGGACTTCTTGGGCTTTCCGGACTTTGCCTTCTTTGCCTTTGCGTCCTTTGCGTTCTTCTGCTTCTTCGCAGAATCGTCTGCGCTCTTCTCGGAAGCATCAACGGGAGTTTTCTTTTCAAGCTCTAAATCTTTAGCCATCTTGAATCCTCCTTATGATTACTTTGTTTCCTTATGAAGAGTATGCTTCTTGCAGAATCTGCAGTACTTGTTCATTTCAAGTCTGTCGGGGTCGTTCTTCTTG
>CAVIFG010000343.1:0-2181 GCA_963641955.1 Escherichia coli | reverse complement strand
ATTCTATTTTATATTATATATCAATCCCGCGATAAAATCAAGGGGTTATTGAAAAAGATAATGCGGCGGCAAAATGCCGAAATTTGCCGCAGAAAAATCTTTCCCGCCCCTTGACAAATTATAAAAATATGGTATAATATATGTTGCGGAGTGATCCGCAGCGTCGTGTTATTCCCGACAAAATGGGGCCGTAAAGGCTTCGACGGGGATCCTGAGGCATGATAAGCGGGTAGTGAGGGCGAAATCACTTTAATCGTCGCACCTTTAAATTTAAACGCAGATTACAATTCTGAGTTAGTAGCTGCCTAAGCGCGCTGCCGTCATACCTCGCAGTACCACGGGCGGGGATATGGCGTCGACTAGTGGTGAACGTCACGGATGAGTCGCCTTGTAATCCTTGATGTACTAAAGGCTGCCAAACGCGAGAGCCTGTTTATCGGCGCTCGTGCGCGGGAGATCTAAATGATAAACTCCACCCGAAGAAAGTTGTGAGGACGGGTTTTCGGACAGGGGTTCAATTCCCCTCGGCTCCACCACGCTTCAAGGTCCTGCAAATGGCTGTATTAAGCCGTTTGTAGGGCTTTTGCTTTGTCCCGAAAAGGCAATTTTGTCCTTCATATGTCCTTCGCAACGTCAGAATTGTGAGCAATAATGCGCTCTGAGAAAGGCATTTCTGTCCTTTTATTTTCTGAAACTTCCCCTTTAGGGAAACTTGTGAAGTCCAATGCGGCTGCTATTGCATTTCCTGTCCTTGCCTGCGCTTCGTTAAAAGCATGGCAATAAATGTTTGTTGTTGTGCTTATGCTGGAATGCCCTAGAGCGCTTGACACGGCTGCGGCATCAATTCCGGAATGAATCAGCACCGTAGCGTTAAAATGCCTGAGAGAGTGAATATCACAGAATTTCATGCCGTGTTCCTCTGTGAGCTTTTTCTGCCACTTGTAAGGCTCTCCTTTGTACAGCGGCTTTCCTAGCTTGTTCACAAATATCCGGTCACTGTCTACCCATTTTGTTCCGAATATTTCTTTGTTCTCAAGCTGCTGCGTGCGCAGCTCTCTTAGCCGGTCGAATACTACATCAGGCAGTTTAAGCGACCGCACCGATTTTTTTGTTTTCGGAGTGTCTGTATAGGTTCCGTCTGTTGCCGTATAGTTTGCAGTCCTGCGGACGCTTATAACGTTGTTGTCCCAGTCGATATCCTTCCATTCAAGCCCCATAAGCTCGCCGCTTCTGAATCCGCTGTACACCGCCAGCGTAAGAAAAGCTCGATAATCCAGAGTGCCGTATTCTTCTGCGAGTGCGAAAAGCTGTTTCATTTCCTCGACAGTGTATATTTCTTTTTCCTTTTTCCTGCCTTTGGGAACGAAAATATTCTTGCACGGATTATCCTCTATCATCTCCAATCGTATCGCGTAATTAAACACGTCGGACAAGAGATTCAGATGATGAATGATGGTTTTTCGGTAAAGCGGCTGACCATTCAAAAAGTTTTTGCCGTTCCGCGCCAGGTCATCAATGAATGCCTGTATCTGACCGCGGGTTATCTTGTCTACCCTGATATGCCCGAATGCGGAATAAATCCGCTTTGTCACCCCTCTGAGCCGCTGTACCGAGGATTTCTTGAGATTGACAACTGCATATTCGTCAAACCATTTCTCTGCAAGCTCCTGAAACTTCATATTTGATGGAACTATTCCTCTGGTGCAGAGTTCCTCAAACATTACCGCCTGCTTATTAAGTTCGGCTTCTATCTGTTTATCGCTCATTCCGGGTTTGGGTTTCCAGGTTTTTGTACGCACCACCTGACGGTAGAGCGCGTCATATCCTGTGCTGACGCGGATTTGATAAGTCTTACCGCGTTTCCTTATTGTAGCCATATGTTCAGATTACCTCCTGCACAGACCCTTTTAACGCATAATCGCAATGCGATTCTCGTCTTAAAGTCTGTCAAAATAGGCAAGAAGCGAACTCTTGGGGACAAGGATACGTCCACGTCCGTTCTCGCCTGTTCTAAACGCTTGAATTTCACCTTTGGCAATCAGAACACGAAGCGTGTGGAACGATAATCCCTTTACTGTTTCAAGACACTCCTTGGTCGTGAGCATTTCGCGTGGACCGTCCTTAACAGGTGCTTTAGGCTTAGCCGGAGCCTCAACCATCTGGTCAAGAAGAAGCGATATC
>CAVIFG010000342.1:0-2195 GCA_963641955.1 Escherichia coli | reverse complement strand
TTACACAGCCGTAATGACACAACCTGCCGCAAAAAGGTGAAATATTCTTTAAAAAATTGCCGAAAAGCTATTTACAAACGCGTTTATTTGTGTTATAATAATTGTGTTATGCGGTCGCATAACTAAATAAGCTACCGATTTCTCAGACTGCGGATACCGCTCCGACCGGAGAAACACCACGTCCCTTTCCTGTGATCTCGGAATATTTTAATGAGGTGTAATCATGTTAAGAAAAGAAGAAAAAACAGCAGTAATCGAAGCAAACCGCCTGAATGAAAAGGATACCGGTTCTCCCGAGGTTCAGATCGCAATTCTTACCACAAGAATCAACGAGCTGACAGAACACATCAAGGTTCACCAGAAGGATCACCACTCCAGACGCGGCCTGCTGAAGATGGTAGGTCACAGAAGAAACCTTCTCAACTACCTGCAGAAGAAGGATATTGAGCGTTACCGTGCGATCATCGCTAAGCTGGGTATCCGCAAGTAATCCCATAACTGTTGGATCTTAAAGGGCGGTATTGCGCAGAATAGCAGCAATTCTGCCCTTTATTGTTTCAATTATTCCGCAATTCAAGGGCGCAGGCTTCCGCATAAAACTGAGCTCCCGCGCACGCGGCGGCTGACTTTTTTGCTGAAAGACGCTGTGCCTTTGAACACTACTTTAACGAAAGGAAAAACGAACGATGTTTGAAAATTACAGAGTGTTCAAAACCATGTTCGCAGGCAGAGAGCTTACCGTTGAAACAGGTAAGGTTTGCGGCCTCGCGAACGGCTCCTGCTGGGTAAGATACGGCGAGAGCGTTGTTATGGTCAACGTTACCGCGAGCGCAAAGCCCCGCGACGGCGTGGATTTCTTCCCGCTTTCCGTTGACTACGAAGAAAGACTTTACTCCGTGGGCAAGATCCCCGGCGGCTTCCTCAAGAGAGAGGGCAGACCCTCCGAGAAGGCTATCCTGACCTCCCGCGTTGTAGACCGCCCCATGCGCCCCCTGTTCCCCAAGGATATGAGAAACGACGTTGCCATCACGATGACAGTCCTCGCCGTTGACCCCGACGCTTCCCCCGAGATACTCGGCATGATCGGTGCGTCCATCGCGGTTTCCATCTCCGATATTCCGTGGAACGGCCCCATCGGCGGCATCAGCGTCGGCCTTGTTGACGGCGAGATAGTTCTCATGCCCACACTTGAGCAGCGTGCAAAGACCGACCTCACACTGACAGTAGCTTCCTCCGAGAAGAAGGTAGTTATGATAGAAGCCGGCGCAAACGAAGTCCCCGACGACGTTATGTTCAAGGCTATCATGGCAGGCCACGAGGAGATCACAAAGTCCCTCATCCCCTTCATCAAGGACATCCAGGCTCAGATCGGCAAGCCCAAGTTTGCATTCGAGAGCCAGGAAGTTGACCACGATATGTTCGACGCTATCTCCGATTTCGCCATCGAGAAGATACGCTACGCAATGGATACCGACGACAAGAACGTCCGCGACGAGCGCCTTGCTCCCATCGTTGACGAGATCCACGCTAAGTTCGACGAAGTTTACCCCGAAAAGACAGCCATGATCGACGAGGCTATTTACAAGCTTCAGAAGTTTGTTGTTCGCCGCTGGCTGCTGGACGACCACAAGCGCGTTGACGGCCGTAAGATGGACGAGATCCGTCCCCTTGCAGCAGAGGTAGGCTTCCTGCCCAGAGTTCACGGCTGCGGTCTGTTCACAAGAGGTCAGACACAGGTAATGACAGTCTGCACACTCGGCCCCGTAAGCGACTCTCAGAAGCTCGAGGGTCTTGACGAGGAAGAGGGCAAGCGCTATATGCACCACTACAACTTCCCCGCATACTCCGTAGGCGAAACAAAGGCTTCCCGCGGCCCCGGCAGACGCGAGATCGGTCACGGCGCACTTGCTGAAAGAGCGCTGGTTCCCGTTATCCCCTCTGTTGAGGAATTCCCGTATGCTATCCGCCTTGTATCAGAGGTTCTTTCTTCCAACGGTTCCACTTCTCAGGGCTCCATCTGCGGTTCCACACTTGCTCTGATGGATGCAGGCGTTCCGATAAAGAAGCCCGTTGCAGGTATTTCCTGCGGCCTTATCACCGAGGGCGACCGCTGGGATACAATGGTCGATATTCAGGGCGTTGAGGACTTCTACGGCGATATGGACTTCAAGGTGGCAGGCACTCACGATGGTATC
>CAVIFG010000341.1:0-2247 GCA_963641955.1 Escherichia coli | reverse complement strand
GATTTATACTGTAAGTCTATAATATCGCCGATGGAATCCTTCAGACCGAAGCCCGTAAGCGACAGCGCCGTGCACCCCGCAATGCCTATTACGGTCATAAACATCCTGCGCTTGTAACGGAACAGGTTTCTGCCCGATACCTTGCCGAAGAAGCCCATGTTGTTCCAGATGAAGCCTATCTTTTCGATAAGCACCCGCTTGCCCGCCTTGGGGGCTTTTGGGCGCATAAGTCCCGCGGGTGTTTCCGCAAGAACCTTTTTCGCGGTGAACAACACCGTCAGCGCGATGGCAGCCACCATCGACCCTGCGGATATTATCATGTTCACAGGATTAAACAAATAGTGTATTTTTGTAATATTATACAACATGGAATATGCGTATATAATTACCGTCGGGAAAATGAGCACTCCGACGAATGCGCCGAGAATGCTTCCCGAAGCGGCGGCGGTGACCGCGTAGGTCATATAATGCCGCATTATTGTACCGTTGGAATAGCCCAGCGCTTTAAGTGTGCCTATCTGCGTGCGCTGCTCCTCGACCATTCTCGACATGGTGGTAAGGCACACCAGCGCCGCCACCAGCAGAAAGAACACGGGGAATATCGCCGCTATCTTGTTTATTCGCTCGGCGTTGCTTTCGTACTCGGCGTAGCCCGCGTTGTCATCCCGAAGGAATACATACCACTTTGCCTCGCCTGCGTCGGATATTTTCTTTCGGGCGTCGGCAAGCTTCTTTTCCGCGTCGGCTATTTCGGTGTTGAATGTTTCAACGCCGTCGTTGTATTCTTTAAGACCGTCGGCGTACTGCTGTTTTGCGTCCTTGAGGTCGGCTGCGCCGTCGTTATACTGCTTTACGCCGTCCTCGTATTCCGCGCGCTTCTGTGCCAGCTCCGCCGCGCCGCTTTCGTACTCGCTCTGCGCTTCGGTAAGCTGCTTCTCGCCGTCGTTGTACTGCGATAGTCCATCGTTGTATTCCTTCAGACCGTCCTCGTACTGCTGTCTGCCCTTTTCAAACTCGGCGGCGGATTTGTTATATTCCTCAAGACCCGCGTTGTACTGCGTAAGCCCGTCGGTTATCTGCTGCTGTGCGGCTGCTATCTGTGCTTCGCCGTCGGATATTGTCTGCTCGTTTGCGGTGATCTCCGCTTCGGCGGCGGAGAGCTGCTGCGCCGTCTGCTCTAGAGTGATCCTTGTCTGCTCCAGCACCGCGGCGGTCTGCGCGAGAACCTGCTTCTGCTGCTGGATTTCCGCGGTATTTCCGTACAGAGCCTCCGCCTGCTCCAGCCTTGCCATGCCCTCGTTATACTGCGCAAGCCCCTCGTCGTACTGCTGCTTTCCCGCATTGTACTGTGCCTGCCCGTCCGAAAGCTGCTGCTTCGCCTGCTCCAGCTGCGCCTTTCCCGCCGCAAGCTCCGCGGACTTACTGTCAAGCTCCGTCTGCGCGGCGTCTAACTGCGCCTTACTGTCGTCTAGCTGCTTTTTTGCTTCCTCAAGCTGCTTCTGACCGTCATCTATCTGCTGCTTTGAATCTGCAAGGGTCTGTGCGGCTTCGTCCAGCTTGGTTTTGTTTTCGTTCAATTCCGCCCAGCCGTCGTCAAGCTGCTGCTTTGCTTCGGAAAGCTGATTTTCCGCGTCCGCAAGCTGCACGGCGCCGTCGTCTAACTCCGCCTTGGCGTCCGCAAGTTCCTTTTCGCCGTCGGATATCTGCTGTGCGGCGTCATCAAGCTGCGCTTTTGCGTCGTCGAGTTCTTTCTGACCATCCGTCTTTGCCTGCGCAAGTTCTTCCTCGCCGTCGGATATTTCCCGCTCGGCGTCGCCGACAACTTCGTCATAGCGTATCACGGAGCGCTCTTTTCCGAGTTCCTCAAGCTTGTCGCTTATTTTATCGCGGAGTTCCTTGTATTCGTCGGAATAGCTTTGTTTTTCGGTCAGTTCATCCGAGGTTACATATATCTCCGTGTATACATCTTGTGTAAAATTACTCTCGGTAACGTACATGAACGCGTCAATAACGCCGTCGCCGACGGTGGTGCTTCCGCGCTGGGTTATGGAAACGAACATAGGCGTGTCGTAAAACCCGACAACTTTATACTGCGAGTTATTTAACGGAAAATCTTCCGCTTCAGTTAAGTCCGCCATGGTGACGGTATCGCCTATCTCTATGCCATTTTTCAGCCGATTGTAGTTTACGATGCACTCGTTATCCGCCTCGGGATATCTTCCCTCCACGATGTCGACGATGTTGACC
>CAVIFG010000340.1:0-2253 GCA_963641955.1 Escherichia coli | reverse complement strand
CAACGATATAACGCCTATTTTTTTTAGTAATACATAAAGTTTTTTTGGCATAATAACACATACTATAAATGAGATTGACATTCCTCTGCCTTTGTGATATCATAAAAACAGGCGGAAAACCGCCGCGAAAGAGGGTAAAATGCTATGAAAGCTGTTATATACGAAAGCAACACAGGCCACGCTGAACGCTATGCAAAGGCGCTCGCGGAAATGCTCCGTGTCCCCTGCTCCGATTTGAAAAGCGCCAGAAAATCCGTCCCCAAGGGAGAAAACGTAATCTTTATCGGATGGGTGTTTGCAAACCAGATAATGGGCTATAAAAAGGCGGCGAAAAGGTGGAACGTTGCCGCCGTCGGCGCAGTGGGACTGTTCCCCGACGTAAAATCCAACAACGACATTCTTATTGCAAAGAACAAGCTGACCGTTCCGCTGTTCTATCTCCGCGGCGGTATCAATTACGACAAGCTGAAAGGGCTTCAGAAAAAGCTTCTCAAAATGGTGCACGATGACATGGCGCGCTCCGACGACCCCGACAAAAAGGAAGCCGCAAAGCTTCTCGAGGGGAACACGGATTTCTTCAGCGAGGACAATCTCACCGCCATCGCCGCTTTCGGGCTGTCGCAGAAGTAAGGCAGTAATTTACATTTTGTTTTTTCATATAAATCACCGCCGCCTGCGCAAAATAAGCGCGAGGTGGTATTATGAAAAACTTTTTCCAAGGAACGCTGTGCGGGTTTCTTAACGGATTTTTCGGCTCGGGCGGCGGCGTTATCGCCGTGCCGATATTTGAAAAGGACGGCTGTTCTGCGCAGGAAGCGCACGCGAGTTCCGTCGCGCTGATATTTATGCTGAGCCTTGTCACGGCGGTGTTCTACGGATTTTCGGGCGGACTTGACTTCGGCACAGCATGGCGGTTTATTCCGTGGGGAGCCGCAGGCGCCGTAACGGGGGCGCTGTTTCTGAAAAAAATAAAGGCGCAGTGGCTGCGGCGGCTTTTCGGGGCGATAATCACCGCCGCCTCCATAAGGATGCTTTTCTCATGACGGAGGCGATCGTCGGATTTCTTACGGGGATACTCGCGTCGATGGGACTCGGCGGCGGGTTTATACTGGTCGTGTGGCTGACCATGTTCAGCGACACAGAGCAGCGCATGGCGCAGGGCGTGAATGTTCTGTTTTTCCTGCCGATAGCGCTTATCGCGCTGATAATGCACCTCAAAAACGGGCTTGTGAACAAAGCCCTTGTGAAACGCTGCGCCCTCGGCGGGGTTATCGGCGCCGTGATCGGTACGTTCGGTTCGCAGATAATTTCAAACGGACTGCTGCGGAAACTTTTCGCGCTGTTCCTGCTGGCTTTCGGGCTGAGGGAGCTGTTCTCAAAAACAAAGCAAAACGACATCAAAGGAGATGACGCGGATGAAAAGCATATGCACGATGATAAAAAAGCAGGTCGAACCGAATTTCATCAACCTTGAAACCGCGATAAAAACTTATGACAGAAACGCCGCGGTCTGCGGCGCGCCGGCATGGAGGTACGTTTATCACACGATACACTCCGCCGACAAGTGGTTTATAAACCCATTCAAATTTACTGAGCCGCCCTTTCACTCCGTCGGCATGGATAATCCCGATGCGCCCTGTGAAGCCGTGCTGACCGACGCGCAGCTTCTTGATTACCTGCACGCAGTAAGGCAGAAAACGCTCGATTATCTTAACGGGTTGACCGATGAACTTCTTTCGGAATGTCCTGAAAACTGTCCATACACCCGCCTTGAACTTATCATAATGCAGTTTCGGCATATCTCCGTACATACGGGAATGCTGAACGGGCAGACCATCGAACGCACTGGCAAATTTCCACTGTATGTCGGGCCGACAGACCCGCCGCGCGACGGCGTTCTTTACGACGAATGATCATTTAAAATAAAAATGGGACTGCCGAACGACAGTCCCATAATTGTTTGTAAAGAGAGTGAATTACTTCAGCTCGATCTTTGCGCCAGCTTCTTCCAGCTTGGTCTTGAGTTCCTCAGCCTCTGCCTTGGAAACGCCTTCCTTGATAGCCTTGGGAGCGCCTTCAACGAGCTCCTTAGCTTCCTTCAGGCCAAGACCGCAGATGTCCTTAACAGCCTTGATAACAGCCATCTTAGCGTCACCAAAGGATGCGAGAACAACGTCGAACTCAGTCTTTTCTTCAGCGGCAGCAGCGCCTGCGCCTGCACCAGCAGCGGGAGCAGCAGCAACAGCAGCAGCG
>CAVIFG010000339.1:0-2284 GCA_963641955.1 Escherichia coli | reverse complement strand
CGACCCATATGAGCACCCCCGCCACCGCAGGGCTGACATACTCGAAGGACGGGATCATGCTGAGAAAGAACATCATCGCCAGCGCCAGACCGCACATAATGCCGCACAGGGATACAATGTAGCTTATCTGCGGCTTCTGCTTTTCGGACATATTATCTGCGCTCCTGACCGTAAAATTCCATGCTCTTTTCCTTGCGCTCTCTTCCTACCTTGAGAAGCTCACGCAGGGTGTCGATGTCCTCGTTCACCATTGCGTCGCGGTACTGCTCAAGAGAGTGGATGATGGTGTTGACCTCAAACAAAAGCGCTTCCTTGTTGCACATGAACAGGCTCGACCACATTTCTTCGTTGAGGT
The DNA here is from genome assembly GCA_963641955.1 of Escherichia coli. Lineage (GTDB taxonomy): Bacteria > Bacillota > Clostridia > Oscillospirales > Ruminococcaceae > CAG-115. The sequence continues at coordinate 1,929 of CAVIFG010000339.1, read as the reverse complement.
ATGCAACACGGGTGAGGTCGAGAAAGCTTCCCGCGGAAAATCCGTCCGCGCGGAAAAGCGACGGGCTCTTTACATACGCGTTGGAAACAACGTGCGCAAGCTGCGATGTGTATGCGATGTTAGCGTCGTGCTGTTCGGGGGTAGCGATGACTACCTGACCGAAATTCATGCACGCGCCGAGGGTGGAAACAAGGTCTATCGCGATCTGCGGGGTGCTTGCGGTGGGGGTTATAATGAAGCTTGCCTTCTTGAAAAGGTCGGGGGTAGCGTAATCGAAGCCGGAATGCTCGGTACCCGCCATGGGGTGCGTTCCGATGAAGATAACGCCCTTTTCCTCCAGAACGGGGGTGCAGTTTCTTACAATATAGCCCTTGATACCGCAGATATCCATAACGATGGAACCCTTGCGGAACTTATCCGCGTGCTCCTTGACGAAATTAACGATGGCAACGGGATACAGCGCGACGATGGTAAGGTTTGCCTCGCCGAGCCTGTCGGGGGTTATTTCCTCGTCGATGGCGCCGGTGTCGAGCGCCTTTGCTATCGTTTCCTTGTCGGTGTCTATTCCCATGATATGGTGGAATGTGTTTGCCTTGAGAGCCTTGCATATCGAGCCGCCGATAAGTCCAAGGCCTACTACTGCTATATTCATTTTTTATAATGTCCTTTCGGAATATTTTTTTTACAAACATCATTACAGCTTGTCGAAAACTCGGCTTTGCCCGCGAAGCGGGCTTTTTAAATCCGTTTTTTGCCACGGGTCTCCCGCGGCAAAAAACACTTCTATCCGCACAAGTGTGCGAATTGGCGGCGAAGCCGACAATGAGTGCGCGCAGTGCGGATGTACCCTGTCGGAAAAGTCGTAAGACTTTTTCGACAGACTGGAATGATATTTTTACACATATCATTATACACCATATCTTCGGAAATTTCAACCTGTTTGCGCAATTTTAAAAGGATGTAACTCATATCGCACAAACTGCGTATAATAAAGGAGTAAATGTGAAAGGAGAATGTCTATGTGCGGAATTGCGGGACAGATAAGCTTTAAGGAAAACATGCGCTGCATGGGCGGAGTTTTCGCGGAGATGAGCAGGGCGCTCACCCCGCGCGGCCCCGACGCCGACGGAGAATACTGCGACGACAACGCGTATCTTGTTCACCGCCGCCTTATCGTAATCGACCCCGAAAACGGAAAGCAGCCCATGTCGAGCGGGGACTGCACGCTGGTTTACAACGGCGAGCTGTACAACACAGAGGAGATACGAAGCGAACTGAAAAGCCGCGGGGTGGAATTCATCGGGCACTCGGACACGGAGGTCGTTCTGAAGGCATACATGGAATACGGCGAGGACTGCGTCGGGATGTTCAACGGGATATTCGCGTTTGCCGTATGGGACAGCCGCAGGCGGAAACTGTTCCTCGCCCGCGACAGGATAGGCGTAAAGCCGCTGTACTACTCGCTTATCGACGGCGGGATAGTTTTCGCCAGCGAAATAAAGGCGCTGCTGAAGCATCCGAAGATCACGTCTGTCGTAACGAGCGAGGGCGCGGCGCAGATAATGCTGATAGGTCCCGCCTGCGTGACGGGCAGCGGAGTATTCCGCGATATATCGGAGCTGCCCGCGGCATTCTGTGCGGAATTTACGGAGGACGGTCTTGAAACGCGGCGGTACTGGTCGCTGAAAGCCGCTCCGCACACCGAAAGCTTCGAGGAAACCACGGAGCACATCCGCGAGCTTATCACCGACGCCGTTAAGCGGCAGCTTGTAAGCGATGTGCCGCTGTGCTGCTTCCTTTCGGGGGGACTGGACAGCAGCGTTATCTCCGCGATAGCCGCGAAAGAATTTGCACAGCGCGGCGAGAGGCTTTCAACGTGGTCGATAGACTACAAGGATAACCACGCTAACTTCCACGCAAGCTCATTCC
>CAVIFG010000338.1:0-2291 GCA_963641955.1 Escherichia coli | reverse complement strand
GGATATGGCGGCAGCGCTCGTAATTCTCGGGTTCGTTGTTCTTCACCCACATGATCTTTGCAGCGGTGAAGCCTGTGATAGCGGGGTTCGCGGTGATCTCGACCAGTCTGTCCCTGCCTACCTTGTCGGTTATCTCGACAACTTCGTGCGCGGTTCTCTGATCGCACCAGATGATGGATTTTCTGATAGGCTTGTTGTCGGCGTCGAGCATTACAAGTCCGTGCATCTGACCCGAAAGACCGATACCCTTTATTTCATCAGCAGCAACTCCGCTCTGGTCAATAACGTCCTTAATACCGTTTACGGAAGCATTCCACCAGTCGAGCGGCTCCTGCTCGGCATAGCCGTTCTGCGGAGTGTAGAGAGGGTACTCATATGTTGCGGAGGAAACGGGGGTTCCGTCCTCGGAAAACAGCACGGTCTTTGTGCCGGATGTGCCGATATCTACGCCTAAAATATATGCCATTGTTGTTTCTCCTTAAAGATAAAATTGAACGTGTAAACGTTTTTTTACAAAGTCATTATTATTCTGCGCAGCGTGTGCCGCGCAGAACAGATAATTCAAATTTAATTACTCGCCGCAGAGTTCCTTGTAAAGTCCGATGTAAAGCTTTGCGGAAGCTTCCCAGCTGAAATCAGCCTTCATCGCGCGGGTAACGAGCTTGTTCCACTCGGTCTTGTTGTCGTAAACGCCCTTTGCACGGCGGACAGCGTTGAGCATATCATGCGCGTTGTAGGACTGGAACGTGAAACCGATACCGTTATCGCCATAGTCGATGATGGAGTCCTTCAGACCGCCTGTTGCGCGAACGATCGGAACGGTTCCGTAGCGTGCGGCGATCATCTGTGCAAGGCCGCAGGGTTCGCTCTTGGAGGGCATGAGGAACATATCCGCGCCCGCATACAGCTTCTTTGCAAGCTGGGGATTATATCCCTTATAGAAACCTACCTTGTCGGGATAGCGCCAGTGCATTTCCTGGAAGAAGTCCTCGTACTGCTTCTCGCCAGAACCAAGCACAACGACCTGAAGATCAACAGAGATTATCTCATCGAAAACATATTTCACAAGGTCGAAGCCCTTATGATCAGCAAAGCGGGATATCATCGCAAGCAGCGGGATACCGTACTCAGGCATACCGAATTCGTTGAATATCGCAGACTTGCACGCAGCCTTGCCCTTGTGGGAACGGGGCGTGAAGTTTGCCGCGATAGTCGGGTCGGTTTCGGGGTTGTAAAGGTCAACGTCGATACCGTTGAGGAAGCCGCAGGTCTTGTACTGCTTATCCTTGAGAATTCTGTCAAGGCCGTGGGAGAACCACGGGTCGAGAATTTCCTTTGCGTATGTCGGGGATACGGTCGTTACCTTATCCGCCATTTCGATGGCGCCTTTCATGAAGTTGAGGTCGCCGTCGTATTCGAGGATGGAAACATCCTGCGGAGGAATGCCGACGATATCCTTTACGATATCAAGGCCGTACTGACCCTGATAGCCGATGTTGTGGATAGTGAAAACGTGCTTAATTCCGCCGTAGCCCCACTCATTCTTATAGAACAGGTTGTAGTATACGGGGATAAGCGCGCACTGCCAGTCGTTGGAGTTGATGACCTGCGGCTTAAAGTCAATATGCTTCAGCATTTCGAGCACAGCACGGCTGAAGAAAACGTAACGCTCTGCGTCATCGAAATAGCCGTAAAGGCCATGGTCACGCTTGAAATAATATTCGTTATCAATGAAGAAATATGTAACGCCGTTAACCTGCTGCGAAAACAGACCGCAATACTGTGTGCGCCAGCCGACAGGTACGGTGAAATTCGTGATAAAGTTCATCTTTGCCTTCTGCTCGGGCTTGATGGTATTTACATAGTAAGGCATAACGACGCACGCCTCGTGCCCCGCTGCTACCAGCGCCTTGGGCAGAGAGCCTGCAACGTCTGCAAGACCGCCGCTTGCTGCAAAAGGTAATGCTTCACTTGCCGCATAAAGAATTCTCATAGAAATATTCCTCCGATTACAGTTTGATATAATACTGCTAATTAAACTATACCACAATTATGATAAAAAATCAAGTCATTTATAATATTTTTTTGGTAATATTTCAACGAAATATGACAAAAAGGGGCAGCCATAAAGGCTGTCCCTTGATATTGATTTTTTTATTACAGGCTCTTAATATACTCATCCATAGCCTTAGCCGCGGTCTTGCCCGCGCCCATTGCGAGGATAACCGTAGCCGCGCCGGTAACGGCGTCGCCGCCGGCGAACACGCCCTTGCGGGATGTCTGACCGTTCT
>CAVIFG010000337.1:0-2320 GCA_963641955.1 Escherichia coli | reverse complement strand
ACTCACAGTTATTATTTCCGCAAAAAGTTCGCAAAAATACTTTTGGAAAAGCTAAAAAATAATGGCTGCGGACGACTGGGAGCTTTCGTGCGACAAAATTTCCGTTTAATTTTTGTGAAAAACAAACAAAATGCTTTGCAGGGGCTTGAAAACTCACTCGAAAAATGCTATAATATTTTTTGTGATATGCCTCCTTAGTTAAATGGATATAACAGCCCCCTCCTAAGGGGCAGTTGTAGGTTCGATTCCTACAAGGGGTGCCAGCGTTTTGCCGCGATGTATAATCGCGGCAAAACATCCAATTTTTGTTTTCCCGACAACCGTCGGGAATTTTGCTTTTCTGCATGAAATTTTCCGTCCCCCACAAAGACAGCCGCAAAAACACAAAAAATCTCCCGCGCCTGCCTTGCATAAACGCCATCTCCCACAAAACAATGCTAAATATGCTATTGAAATTACCGCCGCGGTATGATACAATAATAATCGTAAAATAAAATCTGCAAAAAAGGTGGTAAATATGACTATACAGGAAAAAATCCGGAACAACAAAACCTACCTCGGCATAGAATTCGGCTCCACAAGAATAAAGGCGGTGCTCATCGACGACACATTCGCGCCCATCGCTTCGGGAAGCCATGACTGGCAGAACCGCTTTGAAAACGGCGTGTGGACATACTCCCTCGATGACATAACCGGCGGGCTTCAGCACTGCTATGCAAGCCTTGTTGAGGATATCGAAAAGAAATACGGCGTTGTGCCCACATCTTACGGCGCAATGGGAATTTCGGGTATGATGCACGGCTACATGGCTTTCGACAAGGACGGCAAACTGCTGGTTCCTTTCAGGACATGGCGCAACACCATCACCGAGCAGGCGGCGGCGGAACTTTCCGAACTGCTCGGGTTCAACATTCCCCAGCGCTGGAGCATTGCGCATCTCTATCAGGCGGTGCTCAACGGCGAGGAGCACACAAAGCACATCGCACATATAAATACCCTCGCGGGACATATCCACTACCTGCTTACCGGCAAGCGCCATGTCGGCGTCGGCGAAGCTTCGGGTATATTCCCCATTGAAAACGGACAGTACAACCCCGAATACATCCGCAGGGTGGATGAACTGCTCGAAAGCAAGGGCTTCGGCGGAAAACTCTGTGATGTTCTTCCCGGGGTGCTTTCCGCGGGCGCTTCCGAAGCGCGTCTGACCGACGAGGGTGCAAAGCTTCTCGACCCCACCGGCAGGCTCAGAGCGGGCGTTATCCTCTGCCCTCCCGAGGGCGACGCGGGCACGGGCATGACCGCCACGAACAGCGTTCTTCCCCGCACGGGCAATGTATCTGCGGGAACATCCATCTTCGCAATGCTTGTGCTGGATAAGCCGCTCAGCGGCTACTACCCCGAAATAGACGTTGTAACCACCCCCGACGGCGCACCCGTCGCAATGGTGCACTGCAACAACTGCTCCTCCGAGCTTGACGCATGGGTAAAGGTATTCGGCGAGTTTGCAGAGCTTAGCGGCCATCCCATCGCAAAGCCCGAGCTTTACGATATGCTGTATTATGCCGCACTGAAAGGCGACCCCGACTGCGGCGGCACGGTCGCGTACAATTTCCTTTCGGGCGAACCGGTCGTCGGCGCAGAAAACGGCCGTCCGATGTACTTCCGCACCCCCGACGGAAAGTTCAACCTTGCAAATCTGTTCCGCGCGGAAATATATTCCACGATGGCGGCGCTGAAGCTTGGCATGGATATCCTGTTTGAAAAGGAGCACGTTTCCGCGGATAAATTCACTGGGCACGGCGGACTGTTCAAGACAAAGGGCGTGGCGCAGCAGTTCCTCGCGGACGGGCTCGGCACGGCGGTGTCCGTTATGAAAACCGCGGGCGAGGGCGGCGCATGGGGCATGGCTCTGCTGGCGGCATACTCGGTATGCGGCGGCGGAAAGTCCCTCCCCGAATTCCTTGAGAATGAAGTTTTCGCGGGGATGGAGTGCTCCACCCTCACCCCCGAGGAAAACGGCGCGGCGGGCTTCGGAAAATTCATCGAGAATTACAAGCACGGACTTGCGGCGGAATTTGCTGCGGCAAAGTGATTTTTTTGAAAGATATTACACCCCCGAGCATTTGCAGGCTCGGGGGTGTTTTTGTATGTCGAAATTTTTCCTAAGCTGTTGAGAAATGGCGTTGACGCCGCAGATGCGCCTTTACCGACAGCCTAAAAGGCGGCATTTCTGCCGCCTTTAATAATATCAAGTCAATGATCAGCTGAGCGCAATTCCGGAAACATAGAACGCCGCCGCATGGTCAACGGAAACGGGAAC
>CAVIFG010000336.1:0-2327 GCA_963641955.1 Escherichia coli | reverse complement strand
TCAGCTCGCAGTCGGAAAGCTTTTCAGCCACCTCGTCGATGTGCAGGGTGTCCATCTCGTCGAGGGCTTCCTGCATTTCTTTCAGAAGCAGGTCGATCCCCTCCGAGGGCACAGCGTGCTCCTCGCCGCCGTAATATGTGCCGAGGACTTCCTTCAGCTTGTCGTACTCCGCGAGCATTTCTCCGATGTTCTGGCTGATATAGTCCTTGTTGGATGTTTTGCCCGCAAGCTCCAGCCGCGCCGCCATTTCCGACAGCTTGTTCGCGCCGATCTGCCGCGATGTGCTTTTCAGCGAGTGAACCTCGATGGTGAAATCCGCGATGTCCTTGCTTTCCCAAAGGGAAACTATCTTGTTCTCGTTCTTTTCCATTGTGTGGTAGAACTGCCTGATAACATCATTCAGCAGCTTTTCGCTTCCCATAAGCGAAAGCGCGGTTTTAAGGTCGAGCTCCTTTATGTCGGGCAGGATGTGCTCGGTCTTTTTCTCCTGCTTCTGTTCCGCAATGGGAACAATTTTATCCGCAGGGAGCCAGCGGCGTATTTTGTTAACGATGTCCGCAAGGTCGATGGGCTTCGCAACGAAATCATTCAGTCCCTCTTTCAGGAACATTTCCCTCGCTCCGCCCGCTGCATTCGCGGTCAGCGCGATTATGGGCACATTCGCGTAGGACGGGAATTTTTCGCGGATGATATGAGTTGCTTCTATTCCGTCCATTTCGGGCATCATGTGATCCATAAAGATAAGGTCGTAGCGGCAGCTCCGCACCTTTTCGATGCACTCCTCGCCGCTGTACGCAAGGTCGACCTGCATATCCAGCGGCTCGATAACGCCCTTTGCCACGGTAAGGTTGATGGCGTTGTCGTCCACGATAAGCACGCGGGCGTTCGGCGCTGTGTATGTAAGGGTCTTGTCCTTTCCGTCGGATTCGTACAGGAACACTTTTCCGTTGTGCAGTGCCGAATACAGGCTGAGGGAAAACACAGGCTTCCTTAAAATAACAATGCCGTCGTCCTCGGTGTTTTCGCAGTTGTCGTACCTGTCTATCATTATGCACTTCAGCTCGGGGCGGGAGGAGAGAAGCGTGCGCGCTTCCCTGAGGGAGCTGCGCTCGATGATAAGAAATCCGCTGTTTCCGCAGAGGGATGTATCCCCGGAAATATCGGTGGAATGCGCGTTTGTTTTGCCGAGGTCGCGGATAAGCTGCTCCTTGATATAGCGGTTGCGTATGATGTAATATATCGGCGGCAGATCCGATGTGATATCCATTGCATATTCGCTGCCGGCGGTCTTTTGCGGGAGTTCAAAGGAGAACGTGCTGCCCTTGCCGAATTCGCTCTTGACGGAGATGGAGCCGCCCATCTGCTTCACAAGCTGCTTGGATATGGTAAGGCCAAGACCTATGCCCTCAACATTTCTGTTGCGCTTGCTGTCCACCTGGTTGAACATTTTGAACAGCCTGTCCATGTTTTCCTGCTTTATGCCGCAGCCCGTGTCGGTGACGGAAGCTTTCAGAATTATCTTCCCATCCGCAGCGGGAAGCGCCTCCATTGCAAGGTGGATATTTCCGCTCTGCGTGAATTTAACCGCATTGTTGAGCAGGTTTATAAGTATCTGCTGCACCCGCACGACATCGCCGACAAGGCGGCGGGGCATATTCAGCGGCACATCAATGGTGAATTCGATATCCTTGCTGCCAAGCTCGCTGTTGATTATCCCCGCGATATCGTTGATAAGGGACATCGGCTCGTAGTTCACCTCGACGATGGACATTTCGCCCTTTTCAATCTTGGAGAAGTCGAGTATATCGTTGATTATGGCAAGCAGGTGAGTGCCCGCCGACCTTATCTGGTGCATATATTCCCGCGAGTCGGTGGGAAGCTCCCCGCGGAGCGTTATTTCCGAAAGCCCGAGGATAGCGTTCAGCGGCGTTCTCATTTCATGGCTGACATTCGCAAGGAAGTCCGACTGCTGCTCGGCAAGCTTCATTGCTGTCTGCGTGACCTGCTGCATCTCCGCGGACTTCGCCGCGGTTTCGGACATGACGCAGGCTGTTTCATAGACATATACCGCGGCGCGGCGCAGAAGGCTCTCGGAGATAACGGGTATCTCCGAGGCGGCGTCTGTCATTTTGTTGATATCCGTATCGGTTTCAGAAGCGGCGCGGCGTATCATAGCCTGCTCCGGCGGGTTCAGCAGGACCCATCCCCCCGAAAAAATACCGATTATCTTTTTGCCAAGAAATATCGGCGCGGAAAATACTATCAGCCCGCCAAAGCAGGTGCAGACATCCGCACGGCCGCTTTTCGCGGAATTTTCGGCGCTGAGC
>CAVIFG010000335.1:0-2329 GCA_963641955.1 Escherichia coli | reverse complement strand
GGTCGGTGACGTTTTCCGCGTCGATGGGGGTCCATTCAAATTCTTCCGCGGAAACAGGCTCGTTGTACATCCATTCGCTGCCGCCGGAGAACTTGGGCACGGCGATTTTTAGGTCCGCGTCGGCGCCGCCTATCCCGCGTATTTCGGGGATAAGCTCCTCCATAACGGAATTTACGGTGCCTATCTTGCTGCCGCTCATGCTTCCGGAGCAGTCTATCAGAAAGAACAGCACCATGGATTTTTTCGCGATCTCCTCCGCGTCGTCAAACGGATTTATGGGCATATCTGACATATTTATACCTCCTGTCGGATCGAATACGCATATATGTTGCGGGGATAAGTTCCCCGCAGTCGGCGCCTGCCGAGAAAATTAAAGATATTTCAGCCGTACAAATATTTGATTTGGATAACGGCGTGTGGTTTTTATTATGTGTGAGAACGAAGTTCTCGCACATATATATTATAACATCCGCGCCGAGAAATGTCAACGCGGATATTTATTATTCTTTTCTTTTCGGATCGAAGCCGGTTTCCTTTTTCAGCCGAACCTTGTCCTGATACATCTGCGCGTCGGCAACGGAGAGCATTTTGTCGGGGTCGCCTATCTCGTCCGCCCCGCACAGGCAGAAGCCCAGCGGCATATATATCGGATACGGCTTTCCGGCGGTGCGGTTGTAGTTATCAAGGTACTCGTACAGCGCGCGGCGGAATTCATCCAGCTTGCCGCCGCTGAAATCGCCGTATGCCGCCTTTACGAATTCATCGCCGCCGATACGGAAGTTCTTTTCGCACTCGGCGCCGCCTATCCATGTTCTTGACATTGCGCCCGCGGCGGTCTTGATGAACGCGTCGCCCTCGCTGTGGCCGAATGTGTCGTTGACGTATTTAAGTCCGTTAAGATCCGCCATGACGATAAGGAACTGCTTTCCACCCGCCTTAGCCTCGTCGATAAGCTGCGGGAGCATAAGGTTGAAGCCGTTGCGGTTCAGCAGACCCGTCATAAGGTCGGTGATGGCGTCCTCGCGCATTTTTTTGTAGAGATAGCTCATCATCGCAAGTCGGCGCTGGGACTCGATGGCGTTCGCGAGGTCGTTTATCCAGTAGTCGAAGATATCCGACGGCGCCATGAGCCTGTTTCCATAGGATATGACGATGTAGCCGAAGCATCTGTCCTCAAAATGCAGCGGGCGGAAGAGGTATGCCGCAGGATCGCCCTCCGCGCTGAACAGCAGCGGGAACATTTCCTTAACGGAGAATTTTTTATCCGTGCCGACATATTCGACGTGCTTTCCGTCGGGGAGATTTGTGCGGCTGTGGGCGATGAGCATGGTGTCGGTGTAGGTGCGCTGAATGCTGTTTTCGCCGAAGGAAGCTTCGGGGTCGATAACGTTGCTGCACATACAGATGTATATGCTGGTGAAATCCTTGAGGAAATATGTGAACCAGCTTGCCGTCCAGAGCATATCGCGGATGTTCTTGCTGTTTATCAGCGCTTCGCTGATGGTGTTGAATTCGGAGAAATAGTCGTTGTATGTATCGCTGCTGTCGCGCTTGAAGCTGTTGAGGTTATAGTCGTCCGCAGCGGTGCAGCCGCAGGTGAGGGAGAAGTTCTCCGCAAAGTCGCACTTTACAGGAGTCCTCATGGGGACGGTCTTTCCGTCAATAATATCGAAAAGACCCATGCACGCCGCCTTGCCCGCATTTTCGGAGCGGCGGATGGTACAGGTTATAAATGAGCGCGTTTCCGTTGCCTCGTCGTAGCTTGCGAGCCTTACGTCGCGTGGGACGTGCAGTCCCTTGGCAAAGAGCGCGTTGTAAACGCTGTCCGCCATATGCCCGTTGGCGCAGATTATCGCGTCGGGAAGCCCGTTCTTGCTTTCCAGCAGCGAGTTTACGAAGTTTTCGCCCTCGTTGTACCAGAAGTCGCCGTAATATGTGCGGTCGGCGGGTACGGGAAGTCCGCTTTCCTCCATCGCAGCCTTGAATGCTTCAAGGCGGTGCTCGGCGTGGGGGTGTCCCTTTGTTCCAGTCATGTATGCGATGTCGCGGCAGCCGTGCTTGTCGATAAGGTGATGCACCATCGCCTTGACGACCTCCGAGTCGTCGCAGAAATAGCAGGGCAGCCCCTCGATCTCATAGTCGATGGTGACAACGGGCAGGCCCGTTTCCCGCGCAAGGTGCACCAAAGGCTCCGTCACGTCTTTTTCGCGCGACGGATATGTGATGGTATCCGGCAGGTATATCACGCCTGCAAATTTTTCGTAGTTTGGCAGGGTGAACATAGTCATCTCGCCGCGATGATAGTTGTCGCTGCTGCGCGGCATGGTAA
>CAVIFG010000334.1:0-2345 GCA_963641955.1 Escherichia coli | reverse complement strand
ACGCAAGCTCATTCCAGCCCGACGAGGACGCACCGTGGATAGTGCGCATGGCGGAATACATCGGGTCGGAGCACACGGATGTCGTGCTGGATACCCCTGCCCTTGCGGAAGCCCTCGACGACGCGGTTTACGCCCGCGACCTGCCGGGAATGGCGGATGTGGACAGCTCGCTGTGGCTGTTCTGCCGCGAGATAAAGAAGAAGTTTTCTGTGGCGCTCAGCGGGGAGTGCGCGGATGAAATCTTCGGCGGCTACCCCTGGTACCACCGCAAGGAAGTGCTGCATTACGACGGCTTCCCGTGGACGACCTGCGTGCCGGAGCGCGGCGCGCTGATGAAGCACCCTCTCTCCCCCGCCGATGCGGAGGGGTTTGTTCGCAAAGCCTACGACAGGTGCCTTTCCCACACCGACTACCTCGACGGGGAAAGCGCCGACGAGCGCCGTATGCGCGAGATGTTCGTGATGAACCTTGATTATTTCATGGATACGCTGCTGACCCGTAAAGACCGCATGAGCATGGCGCACGGGCTTGAGGTGCGCGTTCCGTTCTGCGATTACCGCATCGTCGAGTACGCATACAATATCCCGTGGGAAATGAAATCCTACCGCGGCCGCGAGAAAGGTCTTGTTCGCAAGGCGATGGAGGGAGTGCTTCCCGAGGACGTGCTGTGGCGCAAAAAGTCACCCTACCCCAAAACGCACAACCCGAACTATCTCGCGCTGCTGGCGGAAAAACTCGGGGCGCTGCTGCGCTCGGACGACTGCCGCCTGACCGAAATAGTCAACGCCGACGCGCTGCTTGAAATGCTCCGCACAGGCGGCGCAAGCTTCGGAAAGAACTGGTACGGCCAGCTTATGACCGTGCCGCAGATCTACGCATATATGCTCCAGATAGACTGCTGGATGAAGCATTACAACGTTATCATCAGATAAAAATACGGCTGACGTTTTTCGCGTCAGCCGCTTTGTTTTTTCAGTGGCAATTCTCGCAGTCGTGGCTCTCCTTGAAGATCTCAGGGTCGTATGCGATGCCGTTTTTGTCGTAATAATCCTTTATCGCCGCCTTGACAGCTTCCTCCGCAAGTACGGAGCAGTGTATCTTGTGCGCGGGCAGACCGTCCAGCGCCTCTACGACAGCCTTGTTTGTAAGCTCCAGCGCGTCGGAAAGGGGCTTGCCCTTTATCATCTCCGTCGCCATGCTGCTGCTTGCTATCGCCGAGCCGCAGCCGAATGTGCTGAACTTAACGTCCTCGATGATGCCGTCCTTTATTTTAAGGAATATCTTCATGATATCCCCGCACTTTGCGTTGCCTACCTCGCCTACGCCGTCCGCGTCCTCGATGGTGCCGACGTTGCGCGGGTTGGTGAAATGATCCATTACCTTCTCACTGTATAACATACTTTCTCTTTCCCTCCTGAAGATCCTGCCAGACCGGCGAGATCCGTCTAAGATATGCCACTACTTCGGGCACCTGCTTTATAATATATTCAATTTCCTCGGGGGTGTTGTATTCCGACAGGGATAATCTCAGCGAACCGTGAGCAACCTCGTGCGGGCGGCCTATCGCCAGCAGAACATGGCTGGGGTCAAGCGAACCGCTGGTGCACGCCGAGCCAGACGAAGCGCAGATACCCTTTGCATCCAGCAGGAGAAGCAGGCTCTCGCCCTCGATACCCTCGAAGCACATATTTACATTGCCCGGCAGGCGGGAAGTCCTGCTGCCGTTGAGCACGGAATGAGAGATCTCCGACAGCCCCTCGATGAGCCTGTCGCGCATTTTCGTGAGCTTTTCCATGTTTTCGGGGAGATTTTTTACGGCTTCGTTCAGCGCCGCCGCCATGGAGCATATCCCCGCAATGTTTTCTGTGCCCGCGCGCTTTCCGCGCTCCTGTGCGCCGCCCTCGATGAGGTTTGAGAGCACTATCCCCTTGCGGACGTACAGCGCGCCCACGCCCTTGGGTCCGTGGAACTTATGCGCGGACATCGACAGCATATCGCAGCCGATATCCTTTACATCCAGCGGGATATGCCCCGCCGCCTGAACCGCGTCGGTATGGAACACCACGCCCGCTTCGCGGCAGACCGCGGCGATCTCCTTTATCGGCATTACGGTGCCTATCTCGTTGTTCGCCGCCATTATCGTAACAAGGCAGGTGTCGGGGCGTATCGCCGCGCGGACGTCCTCTGCGGTGACATATCCGTCGCCGTCGACATCCAGCAGCGTGACCTCGAACCCCATCTTTTCCAGCCGCTTCAGCGAATGCAGGATTGCGTGGTGCTCGGTTTTTTGGGAGATAATGTGCTTCTTACCCTTGCGCGCGCCGCTCTCCGCCGCGGACAGAAGC
>CAVIFG010000333.1:0-2360 GCA_963641955.1 Escherichia coli | reverse complement strand
TCAGAGCCGTTGCGGGACTGTACGACGAGGCGTTTCAGATAATCGTCCGTGCTGATTCCGAAATTACGACCCTGCCCGATCTTAAAGGAAAAACCATGTCCGTCGGCGAGGAGGGCTCCGGCGTTGCGAAGAACGCCGAATATCTTCTCCTTTCCGCGGGAATAGACAGCACATCTGTCAACAAGGCGTATATGTCGTATAAAGAGTCGGCGGAAGCGCTGAAAAACGGCGATGTGGACGCATTTTTCGTGGTGCTGGGTACGCCATCGGAGGTAGTGAATGAGCTTTCGGAAAGCGTTGACATCCGTATTCTTTCCCTCGACGACCGCACGATTTCTTACATGACGGAGATATACAAGGGCTACTCCGCCGTTACCATCCCCGCGGGTACTTACAGCGGGCAGGCGGAGGATATCCGCACCGTCGGAGTAAAGGCGGTGCTCGTTGCGGACAGCAGGGCGGACAGGACGGCGGTTAGCGAGATAACACAGAAATTATTTGAAAGCGACGGCATTACTGCCAAGGCGCCGAGCGCCGAATTTGCCGTGGCGGATATTCCGTGTGTGTTCCACGAGGGCGCGGCGGATTATTACGAAACAGTCGGCATTACCGTTGAAACTGATCCCGCGGCGGGCAGGGTCGGATTTGTGTTCGGCTCGCAGGACAGCTAAGGAGGCGTTGGATTGCAAACATTAAATATTGATATGTATCAGACGCTGGCGCTGGCTGTCGGGGTGCTTTTTCTGGGCGGGTTTCTCAAAAGAAAAATAGGCTTTCTTGAAAAATTCTGCATTCCCGCACCTGTTATCGGCGGAATTATTTTCGCGGTGGTATCCTGCCTGCTGTATGTCCTCGGGATTGTTGAGTTCAATTTCGACGAAACGCTGAAAAACGTCTGCATGGTAATGTTCTTTACATCGGTGGGATTTCAGGCGAACGTAAAGGTGCTGAAAGCGGGCGGCGTGAGTCTTATCGTATTTCTGTTCTGCCTTTGCGGGCTTATCATTATACAGAACCTCACCGCGGTGGGGCTGTCGGAGGTGCTTGGCATAAGCCCCCTCATCGGAATGTGCACGGGTTCTATCCCTATGGTGGGAGGACACGGCACATCCGGAGCGTTCGGCCCCGTGCTCGAGGATTTCGGCATAGAGGGCGCAACGACATTCTGCACCGCCGCGGCAACATTCGGACTTATCGCAGGTTCGCTTATGGGCGGCCCCGTTGCGCGCAGGCTTATCGTAAGGCACAAGCTGCTTGACGGCGTGCACGCCGAGGACGCGACCATGCTCGAGGAAGAGGAGCAGAAGCACCACCGCTCTGTTAGTATGTATGCCCCCGCGGCGTATCAGATAGCCATTGCGATGGGAATAGGCACTGTGGTTTCGTGGGCGCTTTCTCTCACGGGAATGACGTTCCCCATATACATCGGCTCGATGATAGTTGCGGCGGTAATGCGCAATGTTGATGAATACACGGGAAAGCTTCACATACACATGGGTGAAATCAACGACATCGGCGGTATCTGCCTGTCGCTTTTCCTCGGAATTGCGATGATAACGCTGAAACTGTGGCAGCTTGCGGAACTTGCACTGCCGCTGGTGGTGCTGCTTATTGCGCAAATAGTTATTATGATACTGTTCAGCTATTTCGTTGTGTTCAACGTCATGGGCAGGGACTACGACGCGGCGGTGCTTTCCGCGGGTGTCTGCGGCTTCGGCATGGGCGCGACGCCGAACGCCATGGCAAATATGCAGGCGATAACAGAGAAATACGCGCCGTCCGTAAAGGCTTATCTGCTGGTGCCGATAATCGGAAGTATGTTTGCGGACTTTATAAACAGTTTGGTCATAACTTTCTTTATAAATTTCCTGAACTGAACGGAGGTAATTATGAAAGACAAGGACAAGAACAGGAAGCTTGATTATTTTTCGGAAAATCTTGCCGTTCCCGAGATACACGTCGACACGCTGAAACACTCTGCGGAAACCGACGAAGAGCAGGACAGCGGCAGCGACGTCATTTTTGAAAACCTCGCGATACCCGAGGTCAAGCTTAAAAATCCCGCAAAGCATAAGAAATAACCTGCAGGGTCTGCTGTGAAAGGACATTTTTATGAGAGATGAAACATACAGGGTCGCGCTTATAGGCATAGTCGTTTCCGAGCGTGAATCCGTCGGGCGGCTGAATGCGCTGCTGCATGAATGCGCGGAGTATATCATCGGGCGCATGGGCATTCCGTATGAAAAGGCGGGTGTGTCGATAATAAGCGTTGCTATCGACGCTCCGCAGGATGTTATAAACACACTTTCGGGCAGGCTCGGCGCGCTGAAAGGCGTTACCGCAAAGACGATATACCAGAA
>CAVIFG010000332.1:0-2373 GCA_963641955.1 Escherichia coli | reverse complement strand
ATATCATTGTAAACGCAAGTACATCCACACAGAAAGGTGAAAAAATATGATCAGAAAAATTATCCATATCGACGAAGAAAAGTGCAACGGCTGCGGCGCCTGCGCAAAGGCGTGCCACGAAAGCGCGATAGGAATGGTGAATGGAAAGGCGAAGCTTCTCCGCGACGACTACTGCGACGGTCTTGGCGACTGCCTGCCCGCTTGTCCCACGAATGCGATAACCTTTGTCGAGCGCGAGGCGGCGGCATACGACGAAGCGGCGGTAAAGGCTAACATAGCGGCGAAGCATACACAGCACGCGCAGGGCGAAAAGCTTCCCTGCGGATGTCCCGGCACGATGGCGCGGAGCATTTCGCATGAGGACAGCGCTTCCGTAAGCGCCCATACGGAGCTTCCGAGCAGGCTGACAAGATGGCCGGTGCAGATAAAGCTGCTGCCCGTGAATGCGCAGTTCTTTAACGGGGCGCATCTGCTGGTGGCTGCGGACTGCACGGCGTATGCTTTCGCGAATTTTCATGAGAGATTTATAAAGAACAGGGTGGCGCTGATAGGCTGTCCGAAGCTTGACGACGAGGATTATTCCGTTAAGCTGAGCGGCATATTCGCGCGGAACGACATCAGGAGCGTCAAAGTGGTACGCATGGAGGTGCCTTGCTGCGGCGGGCTTGAAATGGCGGTAAGAAAGGCGCTGGAGAATTCGGGGAAGAATATCCCCGCGAGCGTGGGTGTTGTTTCTATCGACGGGAAGATCATTGAGAGCCGCGCGATTTAATTAAAAAGCAAGGGGGGACGAAAGTCCCCCCATTCAGCTTATCGAAAAAGTCAAAACGGCAGAAAATTTGCAATAAACAGTGGGGGAAAACTCTTGTTTTCCCCCACACCCCTTTAGCGCTTTTGAAGTCGAAAATGGCGCTGCCGCGCCGAGTGGCGGGGGCTCTGCCCCCACAACCCCCGCTTCCTTTTGTGTCAAAAGGAAGCGAAAACCAATACGCTACGCGGAAATTTTAAAGGTTTTTCGACAAGCTGAAAGGGGGACTTTAGTCCCCCCTTAAATTTATTATGCCCATCATTTATTTCCCATAATCATCATAATCATCAAGGAAATTATGCACCACGCTGTTCTTCTTATAGGAAATGATAGTATCCAGCTTGACATTCTCCACGCTGCGGAAAATATTCTGCTCTATCTGCGGATTACCCTTTGCAAGCTTTGCGATGAGCTGCTTTATCTCAAGGCGCTTAGACCCCGTGGGGCTGCTCTTGCCCGTGCTTACGGAGCAGGTGTCCGTAAAGCGGCAGGCGCACTGTATAAAATGAAGATCGTTGCTGTTGCGCCACTTGATTATGTCCGCCTCGCGGATGAGATACATCGGGCGGATGACCTCCATGCCCTCGAAATTGTCGCTGTGCAGTTTCGGCATCATGGTCTGCACCTGACCGCCGTATATCATGCCCATGAGTATCGTTTCGATAACATCGTCGTAGTGATGCCCGAGGGCTATTTTATTGCAGCCGAGTTCCTTAGCCTTGTTGTAGAGATGTCCGCGGCGCATACGCGCGCAGAGGTAGCAGGGGTTGTTCTTTACATTGAATACCGAGTCGAAAATGCGGGTTTCAAATATCTGTATCGGAATGCCGAGCATTTTTGCGTTACCCTCGATGATGGCGCGGTTCTCGGGGCTGTACCCGGGATCCATTACGAGGAACGTCAGCTCGAACGGGAATTTGTTGTGCAGGCGGAGCTCCTGAAACAGCTTTGCCATCAGCATGGAGTCCTTTCCGCCGGAGATACAGACGGCGATCTTGTCGTTCGGCTGAACGAGCTGGTACTCCACTATTGCTTTTGTGAACTTGCTGAGAATTGTTTTGTGGAACTTCTTGCGCAGCGAACGCTCCACTTCCTCCGCGCGGCTTTCCACCGCAAGATGGCTGCGCAGCCAGTCGGCGTAGCCGCCCGTCAGATTATATGCGTCCCAGCCGTCATCCCGCATATTTTCGGCGATCTCCCGGCTGATTATGCCGCTGCGGCAGCAGATTATCAGCTTTTTTCCGCGATAGGGCCCGGCGGTTTCGGGGGTAAATTCATCCTGCGGGATATTTATGGCGTGGTCTATATGGCCGTATTCAAAGGCGTATTTGTCGCGTATGTCGATGAGGGCGTATTCCTCGGGGGAGAGCTGCGACAGCTCGGTTATATTTATTTCCATAACATTGGCTCCTTATTGTTTTGCTTCCAATAAAGTATTATAACATAAAATAAATACAATGTCTATGGAATTAATAAATATTCATGCCGTGCAAACAGCCGTCCGCGCGGTGATAATGCACAAAAATCATCCCAGCGCCGTGTCAAGGCACATCATCACAACAAAC
>CAVIFG010000331.1:0-2373 GCA_963641955.1 Escherichia coli | reverse complement strand
GCGAAGCCTTTCTTAACCCCCGCGAAGATCATTCCTCCGACCACCGCAAGGACGATTATATCATAAATAAAAGCAAACTGCGTCCCCATACTTCTCCTTTCCGCAAAAGCGCGTCACAGCGCGAGTTTCTGGACCGTATTATATCCCAGCAGATAAGCGCTCGAGCCTATCACCTTGAAATCAGAATAAACATCGTCCAGTTCATACTCCGCGGTCTGTTCCAGCGCGGAATTGTACACATAAAGGAAATTCCCGCTCATTACATAAAGCTTCCCGCCGCTTATCATAAAGGATGTCATTTTTTCGGGCGGGAGCGACTCGCCTGCCTCCAGCGCGTCGTTATATACCGTAACGACCTGCAAATTGGTGGCGGTGTCGTGGAAAACTACGGCGCGCATTCCGTCGCTGTCGGGTATGCCCGAAACTGTCTTTGTGAAATGCGACTGCGCGGTTATCTCGCCGCTGTTTTTGTCCAGCAGCATATTTCCTCCGCCGGACACAACATACAGTCCGTCGCGGCAGTATTCCAGCGAGAATGTGATGTCGCTGCCGATATCCGTCTGCCATATCATGTCCTCGGAGTTGTCGAGGTCGAACCGCAGAATGCTGAGCCGCAGGTCGCCGCCGCGCTCACCTATTACCGAAACGAAAATGCTGTTGTCGTCATCGGAGAAGCACACCTGCATTATCTTGTTTTCGGGGGAAGCCCAGCGGAATATCTGCTTTCCCTCGGAGTTGAAAACATACAGGTAGTTCGCATATCGCGTCGAAGTGGTGACAACGGCGCTTCTGTCAGAGCTGCCCACCTCCGCGAATACGATGCTGTCGCCGAGGGTGTTGGAGTATATCTGCTCCGAGCGGGAATAGAACTTAAAGCTCTTTCCGTTTCTGTCATACACCAGCGCACGCTTCTGATTAACCGACATGGCGGGATTCTGAAATCCGTGCTGAATGCCCGCGATATTCGCGCCGTCCGAATTATAGGTGTAGAGGTAGGTATCAGTCAGCAGGCAGAAATTATCTCCCATTGCCTCCAACTCGTACCCGGTGCTTCCGGGCAGATCCACGGGAAATCCCCCCGTGCCGACTTCCAGCGCCGCGTCCTTGAACGGGGATATTATCGACGACCAGTTCGTTGCGATAAGTATGATAACAAGTCCTATAAGAAGGACCACCGCAAAATTCAGCATGAACCTGCGCTGTTTCTTTTTCTTTCGGAACTTATTTATATTGTTCCTGTCCTCCATTATAACACCATCCTTAGCATTAAGTCAAGATATCCGAATATCAGTAGAACACCTCGTTGAGATACAGCCCCTCCGGCGGGAGCGTTATGCCGCTCAGCGACCTGTCCCCCGTTTCCAGCGCGCGGAGGATATCCTCCTCGGTGCGTCTGCCCTCGCTGATGTAAAGCAGCGTCCCCGTGACTATCCTCACCATATTATACAGAAACCCGTTCCCGTGTATGCGGAGCTCGCACAGCCCGTCGTTTTCCGTAACGGATACGCTGTATATCGTCCGCACGGTGGTTTTTACGCGTGCCTTTCCCTCCGCGCGGCAGAAGCCGCCGAAATCGTGCTCGCCCTCGAGCAGCCGCGCCGCGTGCTCCATCGCCGCGATGTCCAGCTTATACGGATAGTGGAACGCGAGGTTCTGCATAAAAACATCCCGCTGCGGCTTGTTGTTTATGAGATACACATACTCCTTGCCCTTGGTATCGTACCGCGCGTGGAAATCCTCGGGTACGTCCTCGCAGGAAAGCACCGCGATGTCCGGCGGGAGCAGCGTGTTCATGCCCTTTATAAAGCCCTCGCAGGGTATCCTGCTGTCGATATGGACATTGAAGCAGAAGCGCCTTGCGTGCACGCCCGTGTCCGTCCTCGAGCAGCCGTATATAACGGGCGGGGGAATTTTCAGCAGCTTTCCTATGCAGCGCTCCACCGTTTCCTGAACGGTCTGCGCGTTGCCCTGCCGCTGAAAACCGTGATAAGCCGCGCCGTTATACGCTATGAAAACCTTGAGATTTCTCATCGTTTCCTCCATCACGGAAGTATCGGGAAGCAATTGATTACGATCACCGCCGCAAAAAGCGCGAGCATTATCGCCGCCGCGATGTAATCCCGCGGTGCGGTCTTAAGCTGGCGCAGGCGGGTACGCCCCTCGCCGCCGTGGTAGCAGCGGCACTCCATCGCGGTCGCCAGTTCGTTTGCACGCTTGAACGACGAAACGAACAGCGGTATCAGCACGGGTATCAGCGCCTTTGCCTTTTTAACAAGGCCGCCGCTGTCAAGCTCGGCGCCGCGGGCTTTCTGCGCGGACATGATCTTATCCGTTTCCTCCACCAGCGTGGGGATAAAGCGCAGCGCAATGGTC
>CAVIFG010000330.1:0-2379 GCA_963641955.1 Escherichia coli | reverse complement strand
ATTGAAAATACATATGAATATTGCGGACTCAGGAATGCGACAGAACACGATATGAAACTGATAGAGCAGGGAAGAACATACCTCGACTGCTCCTATAATTGGATAGACGGCGAAATGACCGATGAACTGCTTCCCGGAACGTGCGCGATTGGAACACCTTGGGATCTGGACGAAGATGAACTGCTTGCAAGATACAAGCAGGCAAATGAGTATTCAGGCGAGGGCGGTGCAATCCTCCTTATCAAGGATAGTCGCAGTGAATATGGGGTAGATGAAAACGAAGTAATCCTTGGTCACGATGGTTACGGCGCAGACGTAATCGCAATAGTTGAGTTATAAAAACGCTCGGCGGGAGCGATAATCCCGTCGCCCTTTGATGGGGCGGAAAGGACTGAAGAGTTGGAATGATGAAAATCGTACTTGTAAGAGGCAAAGCAATTTGCAGCGCGTCTGCTGCACAGTTTATTGCCGATAGGGCAACGCATACAGATGTTTACGATGAGTTTACAAAATGCCGTAAATACAAAGAGGACATTGCGCACATTTATGTGCGCAAGTCTAGAAACGGGCTCGTTCGCGTTGTTTTTGCAGATAGCGAAAACAGGTACATCGTTGCATTTAACGGGGATCCTGCGGAGATCCCCGAAACGCTAAACGATCCGCGTGCCGAAGAAGTTGATATTGCGGATACTGCCCTTGAGTATATTCGCAAAATTCGCGGCTTTTCGCAGGGAGAGCTTGCAAAAAAATCAAAAGTGAGCGCGCTCGGTATATCGCGCTTTGAGCGCGGTGAGCGCGATATACGCTTAGCGTCTGTCGACACGGTCGATAAGCTTGCAAAGGCGCTCGACACTACAATTGAGGAGTTGATATAACTAATGTCCAAAAAGAAGAATAACGATACTCCAATCCCTTTGAAATTAATAAGAGAATTCGACGCCCGTTTCCCGGGCGCCTATGCTCTTATTGAAAAGATGCGTGCAGAACCGTCTCTGAAATGGAATAAAGACAAGTGCTATATTCCAGTTGCCGCAACGGCAACAATTACGGAAGAACTCGGCGAAAAGGATAAGTATGGTATAGATCAGTCGGCATTGGCTGCTTATGCTCCTTGGCGCAAGTATAAGGAGATATATCATTTTAACTATGACTTGGCACAAGAGTTATATCTGCAAGCAGATGACTTTGAGGATATCCCGGTTGATGTGCTTGACGCGTTGCCTTATCCCTGCATATATATTGAGCTTGAGGATGACGAATTCAAGGGATTTTTTGTCCATTGGGAACAGGACTTTGATTTCGACCGAGAAACACAGGACTATGAGTTGAGGTTTTTTACTGTCGGAAATCCCGATGAGGGCCTTGCTGTATATCACCTGCATATTTGCGGCGACGGAACACTAAAAGACAGCGCTACGAAAACTGCCAGCCGAATGAAACGTGGCATGAAAATACACGGCGAAAAAGTTGATGACGGCTACATTGATATGATTGCAGAAATGCAAACTAAGGTCGTTGCGCGCCTTTTGCAGCTGGTACTGTACATCTGTGCCGAGAACGCAGAGATCATTGAGAACCCCGAGCAGAAGCAGATTACTCGCAAGCCTGCCGCGGGAACGCCGCCGAAGGATGTATTCCGAGAAATACGCAAGTGGGATGTCGGAGTAAAAATCGGCAAGATGATCCACGCGCAAAAATATGAAGGTGGCGGTGAACATCGTGAAGGCTCTGTGAAGCGTCCACACGTTCGCAGGGGACACTACCATCATTATTGGGTAGGATCAGTTAAAGATGATAGCCGACAGCTTATCCTGCGGTGGATAGCGCCGATATTTGTGAATGGCAGCGACGAAGATATCATCGTCACAAAAAATACGATGGAAAAGGAATAAAAAATAATCCCGATTGGTACTATCCAATCGGGATTATTTTATATCTTTTGCTTGTAAACACTTTGACTTTCGCACTTGCTGACGGTCGAGAGTTTATTGGGTGTGTACACTACAATCTCGGATAAATCACAGTCAAGCGCTTCGCAGATTTTGTCAAGGTGCTCGAGGCTTACCCGTTCCGCAACATTGTGGTAAAGGTCATTTATTGTGTTTGGCCTTATGCCTGTCCTTGCGGCAAGCTCGGCCTGTGTTACCCTCAGCTCGCCCAGCTTACGCGATAACATAATTTTAATCATCTGCAATACACTCCTCTTGTTATATTATAACGAAAAGAGCTAGATATGTATGCAATTTGATATAATCTAACGATATCCGATAGAAAATAACATTAAAAAATGTGTGTTATCATTACGGGTCGTATGAGTGGGGGTATACATATGGCCGTCACGCTGAATGCAATAGTGAAACCCCGACCGCTTTTGTGCAC
>CAVIFG010000329.1:0-2394 GCA_963641955.1 Escherichia coli | reverse complement strand
GCTTCAGGCGTGTCGCGACGGCTACATTTATGTTCACGATATGTCTGCCCGCCGCGATACGATGAACTGCTGCCTTTTTGATGTGAAGAGCGTGCTCGAGGGCGGCTTTGAGATGGGAAACCTCTGGTACAACGAGCCCAAGACCCTCGATGTTGCGTTTGATGTCATCGGAGATATCACGCTTTCTGCGGCGAGCCAGCAGTACGGTGGCTTCACCGTGCCGAGCGTTGACCTGCTGCTCGAACCCTACGCGGAAAAGACCTACGCCAAGCAGTATGAGCGCTACAGATCCCTCGGCCTTTCCGAAGAGGTGTCCGACCGCGAGGCTATGGCGGATGTCAAGAACGATTTCGAGCAGGGCTTCCAGGGGTGGGAGTACAAGTTCAACTCCGTATCCTCCAGCCGCGGCGACTATCCCTTTATAACCATGACCGCTGGCACGGGAACGGGCAGATTTGCGAAGATGGCAAGCATAACCATGCTGGATGTCCGCCGCAAGGGTCAGGGCAAAAAGACCTGCAAGAAGCCCGTGCTTTTCCCGAAGATAGTTTTCCTGTACGATGAGAAGCTCCACGGCAAGGGCTGCCCGCTGGAGGATGTTTTCAACGCGGGCATCGAGTGCTCGCAGAAAGCAATGTACCCCGACTGGCTGTCGCTGTCCGGCGATGGATATGTGGCTTCCATTTACAAGAAGTACGGCAGGATAATCAGCCCGATGGGCTGCCGCGCGTTCCTTTCCCCGTGGTTCGAGCGCGGCGGAATGGAGCCTGCTGACGAGAACGACAAGCCTGTTTTTGTGGGAAGATTCAACATCGGTGCAGTTTCGCTGCACCTGCCGATGATCTACGCAAAGGCGCAGCAGGAGAGCCGCGATTTCTTCGAGGTGCTGGATTATTACCTTAACCTTATCCGCCGCATTCACATACGCACATACGATTACCTCGGCGAGATGAAGGCAAGCACGAACCCGCTGGCATACTGCGAGGGCGGATTCCTCGGCGGCCATCTCGGCATTCACGACAAGATAAAGCCGCTGCTCAAGTCCGCGACAGCTTCCTTCGGCATAACCGCGCTGAATGAGCTGGAGCAGCTTGCAACAAAGAAATCCATCGCCGAGGGCGGCGAGTTCTCCCTCAAGGTTATGGAGTTCATCAACAAGCGCATAAGCGAGTTCAAGAAAGAGGACGGCCACCTTTACGCCATCTACGGCACCCCCGCCGAGAACCTCTGCGGACTCCAGATACAGCAGTTCCGCAAGAAGTACGGAATCATCGAGAACGTATCTGACCGCGAGTATGTTTCCAACAGCTTCCACTGCCACGTTACCGAGGACATCACCCCCATCACCAAGCAGGATCGCGAGGAGCGCTTTTGGAACCTGTTCAACGGCGGAAAGATACAGTACGTCCGCTATCCCATCGACTACAACAGGGGCGCGGTGGAAACGCTGGTAAAGCGCGCGATGAAAAAGGGCTTCTACGAGGGCGTTAACCTCTCCCTTGCATATTGCGACGACTGCGGATATCAGCAGCTCGAAATGGATGTCTGCCCCAAGTGCGGCAGCACCAACCTCACCAAGATAGACCGCATGAACGGCTATCTGTCCTATTCCCGCGTTAAGGGCGACACCAGACTGAACGCCGCAAAGATGGCGGAGATACGCGACCGAAAGAGTATGTGACAAACAGGAGATATAATGCGTTACCATAATATAACAACAGACGATATGCTAAACGGCGACGGGCTCCGCACGGTGCTTTGGGTCGCGGGCTGCACGCACCGCTGCGTCGGCTGCCACAATCCGATCACATGGGATATCGACGGGGGCATTCCGTTCGACGAAGCCGCGGAGGAGGAGCTTTTCCGCAAGCTTTCCGCGGACTATATCAGCGGCATAACATTCAGCGGCGGCGACCCGCTCCACCCGCACAACAGGGAGGAGATAACCCGCCTTGCAAAGAAGTGCCGCGAGCTGTTCCCGCAGAAAACAATATGGCTCTACACGGGATTTCTGTGGGAGGATATATGCGATCTGGACGTGATTCAGTACCTCGACGTACTTGTCGACGGGAAGTTTGTAAAGGATCTCTTCGACGGAAAACTGCACTGGAAAGGTAGCTCCAACCAGCGCGTAATCGACATCCCCGAAACATTAAAGCTTGGCAAGATCGTGCTTTTTGACTGACAAAATGCGGCGCCTTTCGTCAAAGAAACGGTGCCGCTGAATTTTTTTGAAAAAATTTTTGAAAAGGGGGTTGACAAATCGAAACTACTGTGTTATAATAATATAGCGTTAAGGAAAGCTTAACGAAAAGAAAATATCGCGGGATGGAGCAGCTCGGTAGCTCGTCGGGCTCATAACCCGAAGGTCGTCGGTTCAAATCCGGC
This sequence comes from Escherichia coli, assembly GCA_963641955.1. Taxonomy (GTDB): domain Bacteria; phylum Bacillota; class Clostridia; order Oscillospirales; family Ruminococcaceae; genus CAG-115. The sequence goes on along the minus strand of CAVIFG010000329.1, from coordinate 6 downwards.
TCCCGC
>CAVIFG010000328.1:0-2413 GCA_963641955.1 Escherichia coli | reverse complement strand
GTCGGAAGCGTAGTCAGCCTCTTCCTCTGTAACTGCGGAAGAGGAAGCGTCGTAGCCGCCCTCGTCGTAGTCAACAAATCCCTCGTTGGTCTCCCCTGCGCCGAAAAGATCCTTAAAAAACTTCATTGCCATAATAATTTCCTCCCAATTATATTATAAATATTTTCTGTATCCGAACAGGCCTGAGCCTATGCGGACAATTGTTGCCCCGTATTTCACCGCCGTTGCATAATCGCCCGACATCCCCATGGAGAGCGTGTCAAACGGCAGTTCTTTCATTTCGGACTGCATTCTGCCGAAAAGCTCCTGCATATCCGAAAAGCACTTTTCGCCGCATCCCGGCGGCGGTATGGTCATAAGGCCGCGAAGCCTTACGCCCTCAAGTTCGGACACTCTCCTGCAGAATTCCTCGGTTTCTTTCGGGGAAATGCCGCCCTTGGTGTCCTCCCCGCCGATGTTTATTTCGGCGAGTATATCCATGACCAGACCGTGCTGCTGCGCCCTGCGGCTTATTTCCTCCGCAAGATGCAGGTTGTCGACGGAATGTATCATCGAAACCTTATCAATAATGTATTTGACCTTGTTCGTCTGGAGCCCGCCGATGAAGTGGATTTCCGCGGGAGAATAGCTCTCGCGCTTCTCCATGAACTCCTGCACGCGGTTTTCGCCGAGAAGGTCAATGCCCAGCCCCACCGCGAAATTAATCCGTTCGGGGGAAACTGTCTTTGTCACCGCCATTACGCGCACCTTGTCAGCTCTGCCCGCGGCGCTCATGGCTTCCGAAATATTCTCGCTTATTCGGGCGTAATTTTCGCGTATGTCCTCAAAGCTTGTTTCGGAATTACTCAACAACTTTTCCATCATACAGATCCTTGCCCTCTGTAACTATTCTGTCATAGAGCTTGAGGTAATCGTCGCCGCCCTCCTGCGAGCAGATGACGTAGCCCTCGCCCCAGTAAATAACATTTATCTTCTTGAATACAAGGCTTGTCCCGCGGACGATATAAACGCCGCGTTCGCCCTCATCGTTGTAATAGATCGCGTCGCGGTTCACCCTGAGCCCGCCGTAGCTGTTGATAACAAGCTTAAAGCGCGCCGTGCGCCCGCTTACGACCTCTGATGTCAGCCTGTCGCATTCAAATATATACACGGCTGTGCCGTCGCCGTTGTCTGTAACGGAAACGACCTCCGCGTCTATCAGCATACCCTCCGAGCCGACGCGCAGTGTAACGTCCGTGCCCACATTTATGCCGAAGAGATTTTCCTTATCAATGACCGCCGCGACGCGCCATGTATAGCCCGAAATGAGCTTTCCCACCGCGTTTCCCCGCGACTTGTCGGGATCGTCTATTATGCTCTGGATACGCTTTGCGGTCATGCTCTCCGTATCGGAAAAGGTGACCTCGCCCTCGTACCCGTCCACATTGCTGACGAAATAGCCCGTGCCGTCGGCGTAAACGTTCGTAACGTCCCCCGAAAGCCGTGCTTCAAGCTGCGAAATGCGGCTCTCCAGCTCGCTTATCTTCTCGGAATAGCCGTCGCTCTCCTTAAGGGTTATTTCCCGCTTGCAGAGCGCTTCAAGCATACCGTTCTGCGCCTCCACCGCGGCGGAATAATCCCCGTCGAGGATAAGGCTCACAAGCTTTGAGTGCTGCTCGTTTATCTGGCTGGAAATGACCTCTAGCTGGGAATTGTCGGTGCCGATAAGCTTTTCGGCGTTTTCCAGCACCTGTATCTGCCCCGTGAGTTCTTCTATCTCGCGGCGGTATTCAACTTCGCTTTCGTTCTTGTATCGCCTTGCGATGATTGAGCTTTTTCCCACCTTGGAGCCGTCGGCGTGCTCATAGCTGATAACGCCGTTTCCGGAGCTGTATATGAGCGTTTCGTTGCGCATATACACGCCCTCGAAAGGGACTTCCTCTTCCATGCTGTATGACAGCGCGGTTTCCGTGGTTAGCTCCTCGCCGCCGGCGAAGAAAACCTGCCCCACGCCGATGACGATGATAAACAGCGACAGCAGCGCGATTATGAGGGTCGTCCAGCGGGAATGCATTATTCTTCCTCGGTCTTTTCGTAAGCGTCAAGGATGGAAACGGGCTTGAACGGAGTTATGGTGGAAATTGCGTGCTTATAAATAAGGTTCTGCTTTCCGTCCGTATCGAGGATGACAGTGTAGTTGTCGAAGCCCTTTACAATGCCCTTGAACTGAAAACCGTTGGTGATATAGATAGTGACAGGGATCCTGTCTTTTCTAGCCTGATTAAGGAATACATCCTGTAAGTTAATGTCTTTTGCCATAATAACTGACCACCTTTTTCTCTCTGTATCGGTCGGCGCACCGTATGCGCTTTGCTGCTTTATACGGCGAATGCAAAAAATTGCATACTACCCCAACTATATAATCTAGTATAAC
>CAVIFG010000327.1:0-2416 GCA_963641955.1 Escherichia coli | reverse complement strand
ATATTATTAAAGTACATGCAAGAATGCTTGTAGAAGCTCCTCGAAAACTGAATAGCAATGGAAGTTTGTAAGCCAAACAGCAAAATGAGCACAGAGGAAGTCGTTATTGGCAACACCACTTACGTTGTGAAAACCAATGCCAAGAAAACTGATGTTGGCAAAATCGTTGCTATGGTAAAGAAGTATTCGCATATAACGGATCTTTCGCCGCAGATTCTCAATGAATTAGTCGATAAGGCGGTAGTTCATCAGGCTGAAAAGGTTGATTGCAAACGCCGACAGGACATTGAGGTTTACTTTAACGGTGTCGGGCAGATTTCGTTCGATACACCAAAAAAGCCATAAACGACCGAGTGAACGGTCATTTATGACTTTAGCGGGATTATATATCCCTCAGGCGCTCCCACATTTCGGGCGGGATACTATGTATGAAATCAATCGTTCATTACTTGATGATCTTGATCTTGCCGAGCAGGGGAACTTCCTTTTCCTGACCCTGAACAGCGCCGATGAAAGCGATGAGCCAGCAAACGAACATAAAGATCTCCCAGATCCAGCCTACAACGGGGATAGCGCCCAGCAGACCGAACAGAACCAGAACCAGCGACTGGTTGATGTGGAACTTAGCGCCTTCCTTATCGCCTGCGAGGAATGCGATCAGCAGACCGATCCAAGTAAGATATGCAACGATACCTGTTGTTTTTGCGTCCATAGTAACCTCCATATAAATAAATCAAACTTATTTGCAGTAGACCTGCTTATTTTATTTTATAATAAAACTTGCTCCTTGTCAACCATTTATACAATAAGTGTGCATGATTTAGCAATTTATTTGTCAAAAAAGTCAATTATTTTACTCTTCCCTGCCTTAACTTCGTTAAATCTGCTCAAATATTCGTAAGGGTATTTAAGGTTAGATATGCGCTCGATACGCTTCGACGGGATGTCCACCAGCTTTGTGGAAGCCCCCGCGCCCACCGCGAGTATAGTCTGCACCTCTTCCATGATGAACATATTGTACAGGCTTTCGGTATGCGGCTTTGCGTAGCCGGTGTTTTCGCAGTTGTCCGCGGTGTTTTTCTGGCGGTAGAGATAATACGGCTCGTAGCCGCAGGCGGAGAGCTTCTCGTGGGCATAGGACGTCATTTCGTAGGCGCCGGACGGCTCGCATTCCCGCTCGCGGAACAGCCGCGCCGCCCGCTTCAGCGAAAGCGAATGCACCGTGATGTTCTCTGGGGCAAGCTCGCACACGCGGTCAAGGCTGCGTATAAAGCCCTCCACCGTGTCCGTCGGCAGCCCCGCAATGAGATCCATATTAATACTGTCGAACCCCACCTCCCGCGCAAGCGCGTATGCGCGCTCGGTCTGCGCGGTGTTGTGGCGCCTGCCGACCGCTTCGAGAACGCTGTCGTTCATGGTCTGCGGGTTTACGGATATCCTCCCCGCCCCCGCCTGCTTTATCGCTTCCAGCTTCTCGCGGGTGATGGTGTCGGGTCTGCCCGCTTCAACGGTGAACTCCCGCACGGCGGAAAGATCAAAGCATTCCAGCACGGCAAACAGCCGCTTCAGCTGCTCCGCCGAAAGGGTCGTGGGCGTTCCCCCGCCGAAATATATCGTATCAAGGTGCAGACCCGCGCTGCGGGCGGTTTCCGCGGTCAGCGAAAGCTCCTCGCACAGCCTGTCGAGATAATCCCCTACCAGCCCCGCCGCCTTGTCGACGGAATGGCTCACAAAGCTGCAGTAGCTGCACCGCGTCGGGCAGAACGGTATCGAAACATAAAGGCTGAACGACCGCTCGGGAATGCCCGCGATGATAGGCTTCTGGACTGCGTTTATCCTGTGCGCCAGCGCGGTTTTTTCCGGGGAAACGAGCAGCCGCTCCGCCGCGGCGCTTTCGTCCATATCTGCAAGCAGCTTCACGGGACGTATCCCCGTGAGGATACCCCACGGCGGCTTAACGCCCGTGTATTCGCTCAATACCCTGTAAAGCAGCACGCACAGCGCCCTTTCCTGCTCCTTGTCGGGCGTCCCCGTCGGAATTTCCGCAGTCATTTTCCTTGAAAATTCCCCCGCGGACATCTCGACGGACAGCGTTATAACTCCGCCGCTTTCTCTGCGCTCCGTAAGGCAGAAGTCCCCCGAAACGCCCTCGGCGCTGTTTGTCATGGCTATTTTAACGGGCGGGAAGAAGCTTCTGAAAAGCCGCTCGGTTTCGTATGCGAACGGGTGTCCGCTGAAAATAAGTGTCATGGTGTCCTGCGCGCTCCTCAATACGCCCCGACGTAGGGGTTGTATTTTTTCTCGGTTTCGAGGGTGGTCGGCTCGCCGTGGCCGCAGTATATCGTGTATTCGCCCTCGATGAGGTTAATTTCATGCAGCGTTTCTTTCATCTGCAGTCTGCTGCCCGAAAATCCGT
>CAVIFG010000326.1:1756-2423 GCA_963641955.1 Escherichia coli | reverse complement strand
AATTACTACATAATTATTATATCACTGTTCCCGCAAAATGTAAATATATTTTTTGCATATTTTGCGGGAGTAAATTTCATGCGCACTGTACAAATTTACAACGAACCGCGCCGCAAAAACTGCGCGGAGCGGACAAAAAGCCGCACCCGCGCAGGAAGTTAAATTATCTTATCAGATAAGGCCCGAATTGTTTATCGCGGAGAACAGCGCGTAGATGGACGCCATGATGATATCTGTATCGATACCCGCGCCCCAGCTTGTGCCGTTGGGGGTGGATATGCCGATGTAGGAAGCCGCCTTGGACTTGGAGGACTGCTCCAGCGCGTTCTCGGTGAATGTTTCGATATGGTAGTCTATGTTCAGACCGTGCTTTATCGCGTTGGAAACCGCGTCAAGACGGCCGTTGCCGTTGCCGCTGAATGTGCGGGTTTCGCCGTTTATCCTTACGGTAACATCCGCGGATATCAGCGGGCCTTGCGTGTAGTGCGTGGAAACAAGCTCCAGCTTGCCCTTGGGGTTGATGTATGTGCTCTCGAAGATGTCGTAAATCTCCGCGGGGTGAAGCTCCTTGTGCGCGCGGTCGGAAACGCCCTTGACGGTGTAACCGAAGTTTTCGCGCATTTTCGGGGGCATGATTATACCGTAGGACTGCTCCATAAGGTAGCCT
>CAVIFG010000326.1:0-1746 GCA_963641955.1 Escherichia coli | reverse complement strand
CCATAAGGAAGCCGATACCGCCCTTGCCGGACTGGGAGTTGATGCGGATAACGTCACCCTCGTATTCCCTGCCGATGTCGTGCGGGTCGATGGGGATGTAGGGAACGTTCCAGTGCTCGGGATCCTTTTCCTCGCGCCACTTCATGCCCTTTGCGATGGCGTCCTGATGAGAACCGCTGAACGCCGCGAAAACAAGCTGTCCGCTGTACGGCATACGCTCGTAAACGTGCATTCTGGTCAGGCGCTCGTAAATTTCGGTCAGCTCGGGCAGGTTGGAGAAGTCGAGGTCAGGCTCAACGCCGTGGGAGTACATATTCAGCGCGAGGGTGATTATATCGACGTTGCCGGTGCGCTCGCCGTTGCCGAAGAGGGTGCCCTCAACTCTGTCGGCGCCCGCCAGCAGACCAAGCTCGGTGTCTGCGACTGCGCAGCCGCGGTCGTTGTGCGGGTGCAGGGAGATAACGAGGTTCTCGCGGTCGTGCAGGGTCTTGCACATATATTCCACCTGCTGCGCGTAAACGTGGGACATGGATTCCGCAACGGTAACGGGCAGGTTGATGATGACCTTGTTGTCGGGGGTGGGCTTCCAGATGTCGATAACGGCGTTGCATATCTCTGCGGCGTATTCCATTTCGGTTCCCGTGAAGCTTTCGGGGGAGTATTCAAAGCGGAAGTTACCGGGGGTCTTTGCCTTGTATTCGTTGAGGAGCTTTGCGCCGGTTGTTGCGATGTCGATTATCTCCTGCTTGCTCTTGCGGAAAACCTGCTCGCGCTGTGCAACGGAGGTGGAGTTGTAGAGGTGGACGATGGCGTGCTTGCAGCCCTCGAGAGCCTCGAAAGTTTTCTTGATGATATGCTCGCGGCTCTGGGTGAGCACCTGAACGGTAACGTCGTCGGGGATGAGGTCGCGCTCGATAAGGGTGCGGCAGAATTCATACTCGGTGTCGCTGGCGGCGGGGAAGCCTATTTCTATCTCCTTGAAGCCGACCGCAACGAGGTAGCGGAAGAATTCGAGTTTTTCCTCAAGGCTCATGGGGATTATCAGCGCCTGGTTTCCGTCGCGGAGGTCAACGCTGCACCATACGGGGGGCTTTTCGATGTACTCTTTTTTGGTCCAGTCGAGGCAGGGGAAAGGCGGCATGAAGTAGCCGCGGGTGTACTTGCTTGCGTTTGTCATTTTAGGTACTTCCTTTCGTAGATATGGGATATATAGTCGGGTTGAATAGCTCTGAAATAAATCGGGGCAATAAAAAAACTCCATCTCTTTTGCAAGAGATGAAGCTGACTGCTCCACGGTACCACTCTCATTGGCATAAAAATGCCCGCTCTGACACATCTATCAATGTGCATCTCTGTAACGGGAGAAACCGTAACGACTTACAGGCGGGGATGCGTTCAGTCGTTCTGCTCAAGGAGGAGCTATATCCGCACGCTGTTGCTGCCTTGCACCGACCGACAGCTCTCTGAAAACTGCAGTGAGGACTTTTTTCCTATCAACGCATTTCAAATCTATTCTTGGTGATATTATAGCACATGATTTGTGACTTGTCAAGGGGGTGGGAAGAATTTCCGACATAAGTTTTGGGGCGGGGGGTGTTTTGGTCTAAGTGGCAACCTTTCGTCTTTACGGCGCCCATACACGCGGTCGAGGGGTCGCACCCCTCGCAGGTCGAGGGCAGCGCCCTCGTCGCCGTCCGCAGACGGCGAAATGCCCCTCACAAGTTTGGTACGAAAACATTGCGGTAA
>CAVIFG010000325.1:1830-2445 GCA_963641955.1 Escherichia coli | reverse complement strand
AAATCCACCTTACGGTAAAGTAGCCACATCGCTTTTTTCATGGCTTTGCGCAAACAAAATCGCAGTCGCCCCAACTGACAAGGCGAAGCCGAAGTCATTTATAACAAAAAAAATCCACCCCACGGTAAAGCAGCCGCCCGCGTCATTTTTCATGGTTTTGCGTAAGCAAAATCGCAGTCGCTCCGATTGACAAGGCGAAGCCGATGTCATTTAAGCAAAATAAAAAAATCCACCCCACGGTAAAGCAGGTGCCTGCGTCATTTTTCATGGTTTTGCGTAAGCAAAATCGCAGTCGCTCCGACTGCGAAATGAAAAATGTGAGAATTTGCGCCTGTCCAAGGCGCAATATTGCGATGATGCCATTTCAAATAATAAAACCGCCCCAAAAGGCGGTTTTATTATTTGAAATCTGGTGCTGCTGACCGGACTTGAACCGGTACGGTGTTTCCACCGAGGGATTTTAAGTCCCTTGCGTCTGCCAATTCCGCCACAGCAGCATATTACATATAATACTGCATTTGGCTGCCAAAAGTCAAGTAAACTGCAATAAAAATCTGCACAGCCTCTAAAATCAGCATTTTAGGCCCAAAACCCGCTGTCTGCAAGGCGGCAGGC
>CAVIFG010000325.1:0-1820 GCA_963641955.1 Escherichia coli | reverse complement strand
TTTTAAGTCCCTTGCGTCTGCCGATTTCGCCACAGCAGCAAATTCACAGCAATAATATTATACAACTTTTAGCGTGAATTGTCAATACCAAAATCAATTTTTTCTGTATTCTGCAAGAAAACGATGTATCTTTCCTGTGCAGACATCCCCGCTGCGGGATATTTCGGCGGCGCCGCATATCTTCTCCATGATATCCCGAGCGGCGGATTCGTCGGTGAATTCTATCTCAAGCTCGTGGTCTATTTTTCCGAAATATTCGCTTTTGTCGAGGTCGATTTCCGCGCCGTCGATATGCTTCACATTCCGCAGAGTTGATAATGCCCCCAGCCTGCGCACATCGGGAAGATCTGAAATATATCGCCCCGCAAGTCCGTTCAGCACTTCCGCGGAAATTTCTTCGGGGATATTGTCAAACTCCTTTTCAAGCTCGATCCGCGAGAAATCCGCCCCGTTCGGCAGCTTCATCTGAAGAAAATACCGCCCGCCCTTTTCGCGGACGCGCACGGTTATGTGCGCCGACGAAAGCGCGAGATCCCTTGTGTCGTAATAATTGTTCACCTGCATGGCGGAGCTGTCCCACTCGAACATAGCAAGCACCTTTTTGTACTGCGCTTCCGTCAGCATGACCTTGAATTCGTTTTCTATCATTATCGTTCCGCCCTCAGATATAGTCCATAAGCCCGCGCACGCTGACCTCGCCGGAGTTCACCTCGAAAAAGCCGCTTTCGTCCTTGCAGACAAGAAACCCGTTCGGCGCGATGTCCAGCGCAAACGCCGTGCGCTCGCCGCTTTCGCCGATTATCCTTACGTCCTTTCCGAGGGTAAGGCAGCGCTGCTTGTATCGCTCGTATACATCCTTAAACTCGCAGCCGCAGAGTTTTCTCATGTTCGAAACTATCTCCTCGGCAAGCGCGTTGCGGTCGGGGGCAGTGCCCGTAAGCATTTTCAGCGATGCTCCGTGCGGTATCCCCGCGGATTTGAAAAAGCCCTCTTCCTGCGCTAAGTTTACGCCTATTCCGCAGATAATGTTTATTTTGTCACCGATGCACACGCTTTCGCATAGAATACCACAGACCTTGCGGGAGTTTATGATGACGTCGTTCGGCCACTTTATGCCCGCATGCAGCGAGCCGTCCGCGTAGAATTTCTCGATGGCTTCGCACACGGCAACGCCTGCCCTAAGCGTCAGCGTTTCGGGGGATACGGGGTCCTTTATCAGAATAGACAGCGGCAGCATTCCGTTGTCCGCTAGCCAGTCGTGCCCGCGCCTGCCGCGGCCTGCTGTCTGCATTCCCGCCGTAACAGCGAAAAGATCCGGCAGGTCGGCAATGCTGCGCCGGATATAGCTGTTGGTGGAATCTACTTCGTCAAGGATGAGGAAATCTTTCATTTCTTTTCCGCCGTTTCCGCCGCGCCGGGCTGCTTTGCGGTGACGATGTTCATGGTTATCTCGCCGCTGCTGCTGAGTTCGATTATGCCGTAGGTCGGGGGATTGCCGTTCCTTGGGGAGGAAAGGCTGCCGGGGTTCATGACATAAACGTCGTTTATCTTGTCGGTGCGGTAAACGTGGGTGTGACCGTACAGCGCTATCTTGCAGTCGTTCTTCTTCGCGTCGCTTATAAGCCGCTCAAGACCCATCGCAACGTTCTGAACATGGCCGTGGCAGCAGAAGATTTTGTATCCGCTGACAGTTACCACCTGCGAGAGCTTATGCATCCCGCCGTAGTCACAGTTGCCGCCGACGAACACCATCGCCTTTTCGGGGTGGAGATTGCTTACATCGCGGAATTCGTTGTCGCCGTCACCGAGGTGTATGATAA
>CAVIFG010000324.1:0-2452 GCA_963641955.1 Escherichia coli | reverse complement strand
GCATAATTATAGCATTTTCTGCCTGCATTTACAACGCTTTCTGCGCGAATAAACGCCGAAAATGCGCGAAAAGCCCCCGCAGCTTCTTTCAGGCCTGCGGAGGCACGGAGGTATTTTATTAAAGATTTAAAAGTACATTCACACGGAAAATGTTGTTTTCAGTTTCTATCATGACCTTTCCCTGGTATTTGTTAGCGACGCTTTTTACGGACGCCAGTCCAAGACCCGCACCCTTTGTCTTATCCGAGATAATATCATCGCTGTGGTGATTTATCTCGCCGCTGTACGGATTTTCCACCACAATTCCTATCATGGCGGGGCTGAGCATCCTGCATATCACCGTGACCCTGCGCTGCTCCTGCGGGAGGGCACACACTGCGGTAACGGCGTTTTCCACAAGATTTCCGAGGGTCATGCAGATGTCCGCCTGCGCGATGGAAAGCTCCTGCGGAAGCCCAAGCTGCCACTGCACGGCAACGCCTTTTTCCTTTGCGGCGATGTCATAGTACCCCGCAATAGCGTCCACGGCGGCATTTGCGCAGTACATCGCACGCTCGTCCCCAAGCTCCGTTTCGTATCTGCTGATATACTGCCGCAGCTCCTCCGTCCTGCCGGAGCCTGCAAGCCCCGAAATGACCCTTATATGCTGCCTGAAATCATGCCGCTGCTGCCTGCTTCTTTCCATATATCCGCGAAGCTGCTCGTAGCGGCGGGATTCTATCGCAAGCAGGCGGTTTTCCCGTTCAAGCTGAATGTTGCGCACGAACTCCCTCGCAATGCGGTAAAACAGGAATATCGAAAAGAAAAACGCCCCGAAAGAAATCACCGCAAGTATTATTGAGATCTGAAACACGCGGTTTACAAGTATCGTGGCGGGGTCGCTGGGGACTATCATTATATACAGAAGCGTAAATCCCAGCGGGATACCCCATACCACTTTCCATATACGCTCGTAGTGATATTCTTCCACCAGCCACCTTACCCAGCGCGAAGCGATCAGTATGTACGCCGCACACACCACCGCCTCGCAGGCAAGGCATATGAGCGACGTTGAAGCAAGGCTGACCGTGTCGGTATTATCCACCTCCGCGGCGGCGTTGAGTATCACCGAAAGCATAACGCACACGGATGTCAGCAGCGCGGATGTAAAGAAAACGAACTTCGCTTTCCATATGGTTATCCTGTCTTTCAGAAAATGATAAAACAGCATCAGATAAATCGCCGCCTCCGGCAGAAGCAGGCAATTGCTCTCCAGCGAAAACACGGTGCAAACAAGCGATGAAACAAGCGACACCGCGGTTATCGTCGCAAACGCCCAGAAAATCGCCGCAACATGGCTTTTCATTATCCGCACCACTGGCACGAAGCACATTATTGCCGCAAAATACAGCGACGCAAAATCAAGAAAATACCGAAGAAAAATATCCGTGCGCATATCAGACCTCGTTTCTTATGTGCCTGAACTGGTACTGCGTAAACTCGCCGAAAAGCTTGGTACGGTCCTTCTGCCTTACGGGAAAAACCGCGCCGTCGGGCATTTCGATGGCGTCGCTGTCGAAGCGGAGCACCATGTCCATATTGACGATAACGCCCCTGTTGCAGACAAGAAACCTCGGGTCGGCACAGAGCGCGTCCTTTATGCTCGAAAATGTCGCGGCGCTCTGATAAACCGTATTTTCTACAGCAATATTGACCGCGTGATTCTGAGAGGTGACATAAGATATTTTTGAAAACGGAACGCTGAATTCCTGCCTTGCCACCCTTATTTCAAGCTCTGGCTCTGCCCTGCCGATTATTTTCAAAAGGTCGGCAAAAAGCTTATGTACCCGCTCGCTGTCATAGGATTTTAAAAGATAATCGAACGGATGTACCGAAAATGAATTCCACACATATTCATCCGAGGATGTAACGAACACTATCGGGACGTCGTGGCGCTCCCCGCGCAGTTTTTCGGCGGTTTCTATGCCGTTTGTGCCGTCCATGCAGATATCAAGAAAAATCGCGTCGTAGTTTCCGCCGGCGGCAAGCAGGTCGTCGCCGCTGGAAAAGCAGCTGTACTCAACCTTGCACACTCCCTCGGCAGCTTTTTCTATGGCGGATATCAGTTTATTTAAGTCGCTTTCCGAGTCATCGGCAATGGCGATTTTAAGTTTCATATAAAGTTCCCCTTTTTTGGCGGAGGCACACAAAGAATGTGCGGCACAGCCCTTACTTTTATAGGCAGTATAGCACAGTTTCCGACAATTTGTCAAGATATGTGAACTGCAAGGCGTGTCGGAAAAAACGAAAACATCACGTTTGATTTAATAAAAATCGTAAAAAATGCCTATTGCAAAAATCCGTCGGAAGATATATAATTTATGTGTAAAGCGCCTGACAGGCATAAATGTCAGGCGCTTTTTCTGTTTTTAAGGAGGAAAAAAATATGCCAACAACAAAATTTCAAAGCGTT
>CAVIFG010000323.1:0-2464 GCA_963641955.1 Escherichia coli | reverse complement strand
ATGTGTATATATACCCTATCAGAAAGGAGCTGCACTCCATGCTAAACGGAAAAAAGGTGATCGCGCTCTGCATCCCGACCATCGCGGATGAATCCTGCCATCAGTTCATAATCTCCCTCAACCGCAGCCTTCCGTCGGATGACCACAGGCTCCTTGTTTTCGCAACAGCCACGAATCTTTACTGGCACACCCCCGACCAGCTCGGCGAGTCGGCGATATTCGACCTGATAAACTACAAGACCACGGACGTCATCATCGTTTTTCAGGAGAGGATAAAATCCCCCGAAACCGTCGACCGCATTATAACGCAGGCGCGCAACAATAATGTCCCCTGCATCGTCGTCGGGGAGCCGCACGACGGCGCTGTCAGCGCTGAATTCAGCTATGAAGCGGGATTTGCCGGCATGGTGGAGCACGTTCTGGATGTACATAAAGCAAAGCGCCCGCACTTTATCGCGGGATTAAAGGACAACGAATTTTCCGAGGCGAGGAAGCGCGTTTTCATGCGGATGTGCCGCGAGCGCGGGATTTATGCCGACGAAAACTCCGTAAGCTACGGCGATTTCTGGACCGACCCCACCGTTGCGGCGGTGAAGAAGCTGCTGGAGCGGGAAACGCTTCCCGACGCGATAATCTGTGCGAACGACACCATGGCCATCGCCGCGACGAACACCCTTACCTCGGCGGGGATCCGCGTGCCCGAGGATATCATCGTTACGGGCTTTGACGGCATAAATGACATCAAGTTTTCCGTGCCGAGGATAACCTCATGCATATGCAGCTACGAAAAAATGGCGCAGAAGGTCGCGGAGATAGCCGAAAAACTGCTCGACAAAGAGCCTGTAGAACAGCGCTATCTGATAACCCCCACGCCTATTCTTTCCGAAAGCTGCGGCTGCTGCAGGGAGCTGCCGATAAACGCCGCGAAAACCATCTGCGACCTTAACGACCGTTTCTCCCGCTTCAGAAACGAAGAGCACCAGATGTACGAAATGTCCTCGCGGATACTCACCTGCACCACCATCGAGGACGTAGCCCGTGTGATGGACATGAACAATTTCTACGACATGAACTGCGTGCTGAAAAATGAATGCATCGACGAAACCGTCGACCCGTTCAGCGGAAGCTTCACCGACGGCTACGGCGATACCGCGGTGGAATTTTACGATACCGACTCCCACACGATACACGAACCGCGCCTGTTCGACACCAGGAACTACCTCCCCGAAATATCAGAGATATTCACCGACCACAGAACGCCGATAATTTTCTGCGGACTGAATATGCGCGATATCCCGCTGGGATACTGCTGCTTCCACTTCCACAACGCCGACATTGCAAACTACACCAAGGTCGCGCAGATAGTGAATGCGCTCAACAACGCCATCGGCGGGTTCAGAAATATGAGGTATCAGCAGTATCTTACCCGCCAGATCGAGGAGATGTACCGCCTTGACGCGCTGACCTCTCTGTACAACCGCAGCGGATTTATAAACGAATACCGCAGGCGCATAACGCGGGACCCCGACTGCACGCAGATAATGACCGTGATACTGACCGACCTCGACGGGCTGAAAATAATCAACGACAATTTCGGCCACGACGAGGGCGACTACGCCATCAAAACCGCCGCGGAAGCGATACGCAAATGCTGCCCCAAGGATACGCTGTGCGTTAGATTCGGCGGGGACGAAATGCTGGCGGTGTACTTCGGCAGGCTGGATCAGGATAAGCTGCGGGAGGATTTCGAGCGGTTCTTCGACGAACGCAACGCAGTTTCGGGCAAGCCGTACAGGGTGTCCTCCAGCATAGGAATTTACGAATGCAGCGGCAAAAACGAAATCGACTTCGACGAGCTTATCAGGAAATCCGACAAGCTTATGTATTTCGACAAGGCGCGCAAGAAAGGAAAGGTGCTTAAATAACATATCACTCCCCCTGCATGAATTCAGAAAAAATCATCTTAACATCCCCCAAAAAATGAAACAACACTTAACTTTACACATCAAAACACAGAAAGAGGTATCAGTATGAATTTCAAAAAAATTTTCAGCGCTCTGACCCTTGCAGGCATTCTTTCCATCACAGGCTGTTCCACCGCAAAACCCGAAACCGCAGATATGACGCAGATAAGCGATACCGCTATGCCGTCGCCGTTTGAATACAACGACGGCGACCAGAACGACAGTTTCTATCACCCGTGCATCGCTAAATTTGATAACATAATTGATTTAGTATATGATCTAGCGCATGACAGCGCGGCTTTTCAGACTTGGGCGGAGGAAATGAACCAAATCGAAACACCATGCCGTATAGACGAATTCGTCAATATTTACTCGTTTATGGTGCACTTTAACATTTCGGCGGAGGATGTCTGCGCCGCTCTCCAAGAATATAACGGTATGCAGGAGCAGTGGCAGGATGAACGCGGCATTCCCATAAATTCTACCACATACTACTCCGA
>CAVIFG010000322.1:656-2468 GCA_963641955.1 Escherichia coli | reverse complement strand
CGACAAGGGCTCTGCCCTTGACCTGCTTCCTTTTGTGTCAAAAGGAAGCGAAAACCAGTACGCTACGCGGCTAATATAAAAACGTGCTATGAAGCCATGGTATATGCCCCCATGCGCATAAAAACATTTGACTTTTCCGACAGTATATGTTATCATAAAAACATATTGAAAGGGGGCGGGAAAATGCCGACAGACCTCCGCGTCGTAAAGACAAAGCGCGTTATCCGCGGTGCGCTGATAGAGCTTATGTCCGAAAAGGGCATATCCGACATCACCGTATCCGAGCTTTCGGAGCGCGCGATGATAAACCGCAAGACATTTTACCGCCACTACCGCGAGATATCCGACGTCGTGACGGAGCTTGAAAACGAGATACTCGCCGATTTTGCGGAGATACTCCGCAAAAACAACGCCAGCGTGCTGGACGTGGGGGACATCTTCCGCGACATAAGCGCGCAGATAGAGCGCGACCGCGAGTTTTATGTAAAGATGATGAAGCTCAACCCCGACCTTTTCAGCAACGGCAGGATAAAGGCGATGCTGTGCCGCGCGCTTTCCGTTTCGCTCAAGAACGACGGCGCCGTAACGGACGAGGTGACGCTTTCCGCCGTGTCGGAATTCACGGTGTCGGGGGTGCTTTCGCTGTATTCGATGTGGTTCGACGGCGGGTGCACGTCTGATCTTTCGGCACTGACCGAGGTGCTGGTAAAGATGGTGTCCGAGGGGCTGCGCGGGTTCGTTTCGGACGAAAAATTATCGGCAATTCGCTTAAAATAATTTTCGATTTAGGAAAACATTAGTGCAATATACGCTTGACTATCCATGCGGTTTTATTGTACAATATAAGTGCTTGTTTTTCGGACAGGCTAATAAACAAAAAAGGAAGTAAAACATGAACGAAAAGAAAAAATCCGACCTTTTCTCGGTGAAAAGCATGGTTTTCATCGCGATCTTCGCAGCGCTGATCTGCGTGGCAGCTCCTTTCTCCATTCCCATGCCCGGCGCGGTGCCGATCTCCCTTGCGACATTTGCAATATACCTCGCGGGCGGAATGCTCGGCGGTAAGCGTGCGACTATCGCGGTCGTTCTTTACATACTTATCGGTGCGGTGGGAATGCCCGTATTCTCCGGCTTCTCCGGCGGCTTCGCGAAGCTCCTCGGCGTTACCGGCGGCTACATCATCGGCTACATCCCGCTGGCGCTTATCACAGGCATTTTCTCCGATATGCCCACAAAGGCGCACTGGACTGCTCCTGTAGGAATGGTCATCGGCACAGTTGCTCTGTACGCTTTCGGCACGGTATGGTTCATGATCGCGACAGGCTCTGAGCTTGTTCCCGCGCTGATGAGCTGCGTTATCCCGTTCCTTATCGGCGACGCGCTGAAGATCGTATGCGCAAGCGCGCTGACTATGCCCCTCAAGAGCACTCTGAACAACTATCTCAGTGACATAAAGGGCTGATATTTTCGGCAACAAGGCATAATAATACTTACCCGCGGCCGACCGAACTGCCGCGGGTAAATTGCGGCAAATTTTCGAGGTGATCTTATGGAATCGGCACTTGTTATAGCCTATCAGGCGTTGATAATGTTCATACTGCTGGCGGTGGGTTATTTCCTTTACAAAAAGAAGCTTGTCGGGGACGAAGCGACGAAGCAGTTTTCGAACATTGCGGTATCGCTGATAAACCCCATCGTAATCTTCAACGCCTATCAGACGGAGTTTGACCCGAAGCTGCTTCGGGGGCTGCTGTGGGCGGGCGGACTTGCGATAGCGGCGCACGTCGTGCTTATCATTGCGTCGATGATATT
>CAVIFG010000322.1:0-646 GCA_963641955.1 Escherichia coli | reverse complement strand
CGTTGACCGTTTTTCGATGATATATTCCAACTGCGCGTTCATGGGCATACCGCTTATCGAAGCGACGTTCGGCAGCGAGGGCGTATTTTACCTCACGGGATTTATCACGATATTCAACCTGTTTATCTGGATACACGGCGTTATCCTTATGAGCGACGGCGGCAAGCGCAGCGCGGCGGAAACGGCGAAATCGCTGATAAAGATAATACTTTCCCCCGCGATACTTGCGGTGGTGATAGGGCTTATCATGTTCTTCACGGGTCTGCGGCTGCCGTCCTTCCTCCAGACTCCGCTGGATTACCTCGGTTCCATGAACACACCGCTTGCTATGCTTGTTTCGGGCGCTACCATCGCGAAAGCTGGCATACTCGGCGGGCTTAAATGCAAGAGGATTTATTATGTGCAGGCGTTCAAGCTGCTGATAGTGCCTGTTCTGCTGGCGGCGGTATTTGTGCCGATGCGTGTGCTGGGCGCTGACCCGATGATAATAAACATCGTGCTCATCGCGGCGGCGGCTCCGACGGCTTCCTCCACGATAATGTTCGCCTACAAGTACGGGCAGGATGCGGAGTATGCTTCAAATCAGTTTGCGCTTTCTACCATCGCGAGCATAATCACCATGCCGCTGGTGCTGCTGGTTTCGGGG
>CAVIFG010000321.1:0-2472 GCA_963641955.1 Escherichia coli | reverse complement strand
GAAAACGTCGGCTTCGCAATAACCATCAACGAAGCTAAGACAGTCGTAAACGACCTTATCTCCAAGGGCTATGTAACCGGCAGACCCATCCTCGGCATAACCTGCCTGCAGGTTTCCGAGTATGTCGGCGCAATTCAGGGCATGACCCCCGGCCTGTATATCACTGATATCGACCAGAGCCTGCCCATTGCAAAGAGCGGCCTTGTAGTCGGCGATACCATCACCGCGATAGACGGAACATCCGTAACATCCACTGCGGAGGTATCCACCATCCTCAACGGCAAGAAGCCCGGCGACACTGTTACCGCAACGGTAGCAAGGTCTGATGAATTCGGCAGAACAAAGAGCATTGATATTGATATCGTCCTTGCTGAATTCAGCGGTTCGTGATTATTTCGGAACTCCATAAGAAATCCTCTTAAATAAAGGAGCCGCCGCAGAGTTATCTGCGGCGGCTTTTTAATGTTTAATTGTTGAATTTACTGCTGCTCGGAATTTGTTGTTTCGGCGGGCTTTTCCTCGGGGATATTCACCTTTGCGGAGGAAACATTGTCGGGCACGCTGTTCATTCCGCCCGCGATGGCCTTGCCGGTCACGAAAGAATTTACCATGCTCTTGAGGTCTATTCCAAGTCCGTCCAGCAGACCCGAAGAAGCCTGTGTGGTCGCTTCTGTGATGTCCTTTACCAGCTTCGAGGTGTTGCCGTCGCCGTACATCGTGATCTTGTCGACATTGCCCAGCGGCTTTGCGATGGCTTCCGCAACTGCGGGCATCTGCTCGAAATACATTTGAAGTACAGCGGCTTCCTGCATCTTTTGCATTGCCAGTGCTTTCTTGTCAAGACCCTCGGCTTCCGCAAGAGCCTTCGCGCGGACTGCTTCCGCTTCCGCAAGACCCTTTGCACGGATACCCTCCGCTTCCTGCTCTGCGGCGAAGCGTGCTGCTTCGGCGCGTGCCTTTTCTGCGGCGGCTTCGTTCTGCGCGGTTACAAGTATCGCGGCGGCTTCGTTCTTCTTTATTTCGAGTTCCGCTTCCGCATTCTGAATGTCCTCGTACTTCTTCGCTTCTGCGTTACGCTGCGTTGCGTACAGCTCGGCGTCCGCCTGCTGCTGCGCGGCGTATTTCTTCGCTTCGGCGGTTTTCTTTACTTCCGCTTCGAGGGCGCGTTCCTTGATCTCGGCTTCCTTTGCCTTGATTTCGACTTCCTTTGCCTGCTTTGCGAGGTTAGCGTTCGCGGTTGTGATTTCAATGGTCTTGCGCTGCTCTTCCTGCTGGATGGTGTATGCAGCGTCCGCTTCCGCCTGCTTGATATCAGCGGCGCGCTTCAGTTCAGCCTGCTTGATGGCAAGCTCGTTCTGGCGCTCGGCGATGGCGGTTTCGGAGTCTACTCTTGCATCGTTTGCCTTGCGGTTTGCTTCAGCCTGTGCAATTTTAATGTCGCGCTCTGCTTCTGCCTTGGATATCGCGGCCTTTTTCTTGATCTGCATGGTGTTGTCGATACCCATGTCGTTGATGATGCCGTTGTCGTCCACGAAGTTCTGAACGTTGAACGAAACTATCTCAAGACCCATCGCGCGGAGGTCGGGGTCTGCGTTCTGCTTTACTTTATCCGCGAATGCTTGACGGTTGCTTACCATTTCCTCAAGGCGCATCTGACCGACGATCTCACGCATATTACCCTCGAGAACCTCGCGGGCTACCTGAGTTATGTACTGAACGTTCCTGTTAAGGAAGTTCTGCTGTGCGCGGGCGATGGTGTCGGGATCAGGGGAGATCTTTACGTTTACGTTGGCATCAACGGAAATGTTGATGTAGTCCGCGGTGGGAACAGCCTGCGCGGTCTTGACATCAACGGACATCAGCGCCAACTCGAGCACGTCGCAGCGCTCGAAAAACGGGAGCTTTACGCTCGCCTTACCGATAACGACCTTTGCTCTTCGGCGCAGACCGCTGATGATGTACGCCTTGTCGGGCGGAGCCTTGCGGTATCCCGCGGCGAACATAATGATTATCACGACAACGATTATCGCGATGGGATAAACATAGGGAGGGATCGTAAATGGCATGGATGTGTCCTTTCTTTACAGCTTTTGTGATATCTCAAGCGCACGGCTGTACGCCTTTTCGAGCGATTCGAAATCGGAGCGGTATTCGTCAGTTTTGCCTGCGCGGAGGTTTCCGACTATCTTGTTTGCGGGGCTGAAAACGTTGTTAAGGCCTATGTTTCCCGAAAGACCCTTCAGGGCGTGAGCCTTGTGCTCTATCTCGGTGAGGTCGCCGCTTTCCACCGCGGCTCTGAGCTCCTTTACAACGCCGTCTGCGGCGCCGAAGAACTTCTTGAAATACCTCAGAAACATATCCTCGCTGTCCATGAATCTGGATATCATCTCGCCGCAGTCAAGGCCTACCTCGGCAAGTTCTGCGCGGATCTCTTCGTTTATCATGGTATTCACTCCTTTACAATAATATATC
>CAVIFG010000320.1:0-2493 GCA_963641955.1 Escherichia coli | reverse complement strand
GGCGCAGAGATAATCGACATCAGCCTGCCCAGCACAAAGTACGCCCTCAACGCATACTACATCATTTCCTCCGCAGAGGCAAGCTCCAACCTTGCACGCTTCGACGGCGTTAAGTACGGCTATCGCACGGAGAACTACGACAGCCTTATAGATATGTACGAAAAGACAAGAAGCGAGGGCTTCGGCGACGAGGTAAAGCGCAGAATTATGCTCGGTACATTCGTGCTGTCCAGCGGCTTCTTTGACGCATATTACAAGAAGGCGAAGCTTGTTGCGGCGGATATCGTTTCGGAATTCAACGACGCATTCACAAAGTGCGATATCATTGCGGCTCCCTCTGCGCCCGCGACTGCATTCAAGCTCGGCGAGAACATGGGCGACCCGACAAAGATGTACGCGGCGGATATCTGCACGGTAACGGTCAACATCGCGGGACTGCCTGCGATAAGCGTTCCCTGCGGAAAGCTCGGCGGAATGCCCGTAGGACTTCAGTTCATCGGCCCGAAGTTTTCGGAGCAGACGCTGCTCAATGCGGCGCTTGCCGTTGAGCAGAATGTCGGCGAGGCAAGACCTGTCAGCCTGTAATATTAAGGAGGGAAACCAATGGAATACGAAACCATAGTAGGTCTTGAGGTACACGCTGAGCTGAACACCAAGACAAAAATATACTGCAACTGCCGAAATGTTTTCGGACTTGAGGTAAACACCCAAATATGCCCCATCTGCACCGGTATGCCCGGCACGCTTCCTACGCTTAACGAAAAGGTGGTAGAATATGCGATAAAGATGGGTCACGCGACCAACTGCACCATCAACAATGTATGCAAGCAGGACAGAAAGAACTATTTCTACCCCGACCTGCCCAAGGCTTATCAGATCTCGCAGGCGGACATTCCGCTTTGCGAAAACGGCTACGTTGATGTTATGATGAACGGCATCGAAAAGCGCATCGGAATAACCCGTATCCACATCGAGGAGGACGCGGGCAAGATGCTCCACAACGACGCGTTCCACGGTTCGCTGGTCGATTTCAACCGCTGCGGCGTTCCGCTTATCGAGATAGTTTCCGAGCCCGATATGAGAAGCAGCGAGGAAGCCAAGGCTTACCTTGACACGCTGAAATCCATCCTCCAGTATCTTGATATTTCCGACTGCAAGATGCAGGAAGGCTCCATCCGCTGTGACGTAAACGTATCCGTCCGCCCGAAGGGAAGCGACAAGTTCGGCACCCGCTGCGAGATGAAGAACGTAAACAGCTTCTCCGCCGCAATGCGCGCGATCGACTACGAAGCACAGCGCCAGATAGAAGCGATAGAGCGCGGCGAAACCATCATTCAGGAAACACGCCGCTGGGACGACGCAAAGGGCATGAACTTCACGCTCCGCACCAAGGAGGATGCGCAGGATTATCGCTACTTCCCCGAGCCCGACCTTACTACCATCTATGTTCCCATGGAAAAGGTAGAGGCGCTCAAGGCGTCCATCCCCGAACTTCCCAATGCGAAGATCCGCCGCTATGTAAAGGAACTAGGTCTGTCCATGACTGACGCGCAGCTTATCGCAGAGAACCTGCCCCGCTGCCGCCTGTTTGACGAGTGCGTTGCGCTCGGCGGCTGCTCCGCAAAGAACATCTCCAACTGGGTTCTCGCGGATGTATCCAAATACATGAACGATACAGGCAAGGATATCGCGGAAACAAACCTCACCGCAGAAAAGCTTGTGAAGATCATCAGCCTTATCGAGCAGAACAAGATCTCCAATTCCTCCGGCAAGATAATTTTCGAGGAGATACTCGCCAACGACGCGGATATCGACACGGTTATCAAGGAAAAGGGCCTTGCGCAGATCTCCGATGACAGCGCCATCGAGAAGATCGTTAACGATGTTCTCGCGGCAAATCAGAAGTCCATCGACGACTACAAAAACGGCAAGACCAATGCCCTCGGCTACCTCGTTGGTCAGTGCATGAAGGCTTCCAAGGGTCAGGCTAACCCCGCAAAGTGCAAGGAGCTTGTGCTCAAGGCGCTCGAAGCTTAATTTGCCGAAGCATAATTTAAAACAATTCGCCCTCCCGTTTGCACGGGAGGGCTTTGTGTTATTTATCACTGATTAAGTCTGAAGTGAACAGGTATTCCGTTTCGATATTCGATTTCGGGCTCGCCCTGAATAAGCGGCAGGAAGTAATTCAGCGCGTCGATGGTGACGTTGTTTCCGTCAGTGTTTATCCATTCCCGCGGGAATTTCTTTTCCTGATTTGCGATTTTTGCGATGTCCGCAGTGTCAATTTCAACGCGGTAGGGATTGTTGCTGATACGTCTGAATATCATCATAACGCCGCTCTTGCCGTATTCCAGCGCGGCGGATACGGCGGCTCTTCCGATGCGCTCTGCTTCGGTGATGTCCGTCAGCGAGGCAATATGCGAGCTGCACCGCTGCATAACATTCAGCTCTATCGAGCGCACCTTGCAGCCGATATGCGCGGCGGTGTATTTC
>CAVIFG010000319.1:0-2509 GCA_963641955.1 Escherichia coli | reverse complement strand
CCGAAAAAGGAAGCGATCATTCAGACGATATCCGCAGTGGCAGTTTCCGTGCTGACTTCGGCAAGCGTTCTGACCGTGGTGGGATTCCTGCTGGGTATCGTTTCGACCCACGGGCTGCTTTCACAGCTCGGCTATTTCCTCGGAAAAGGAACGCTCTGCTCCCTCGCTATCGTGCTGTTTGTCCTGCCCGGACTGCTGTATCTGGCAGATAAGCTTATCATCAGAAACAAAAAGAACAAGAGAACCATGGAGGTAATTCACGATGAAACAAATTAACAAAATAACAGCAGCGGCGCTGTCCATTATTATTGCGGGAGTTTCTACAGTACCGGCGTTTGCCGAGGCAGTGTCCTCTGAAAAAGAAGAAGTTATTTACATCATGACCGACGCTTCCGGCAAGGTTACGGACATGGAAGCAGTCAACATCTTTGCGGGCGGCGACGTCACCGATTACGGCGAATATTCCGCCGTCAAAATGCTGAACACGACTGATAAACTCGTCCAGAGCGGGAACAAGATAACATTTTCCTCCTCCGCCGACAAGGTGTATTATCAGGGAACGATGAAAAACACTGTAATTCCGTGGAACATTTCAATACGCTATTTCCTTGACGGAAAGGAATATTCCGCAGAGGATATCGCGGGTAAAAGCGGCGCGCTGGAAATTCATTTCTCGGTGAGCAAAAACGAGGATTGCAGCGGCAGTTTCTACGATGATTACGCGCTGCAGGCTTCGTTTACGTTGGATACTGAGCGCTGCAAAAACATCGACAGCAGCGGCGCGACCATAGCGAATGTGGGCAGCGGCAAGCAGCTCTCCTACACTATCCTCCCCGGCAAGGGAATTGACACTGTAATCAAGGCGGACGTCACCGATTTCGAGATGGATTCCGTAGCCATCAACGGCGTAAAGCTGAATATGAACATCGAAATCGATGACGCTGAACTTACTGATAAGGTGAATGAGATCATCTCAGCCATCGGCGAACTTGACGACGGCGCTTCAGAGCTGCGTGACGGTGCAGGGGAACTCAGCGAAGCCACCGGAGCTCTCAATGATAAGGTCGGCGAGTTGCATTCCGGTGTGGGAAGCCTTACAGACGGCACCGGAGAACTGTCCTCGGGCCTGAATGAAATCACAGCCAACAACGACCAGCTTACCGGTGCGGCTTATACGGCATACGAGGGGCTTTGCACAGCCGCCGCAGCCGCGCTCAACAGCCAGCTTGAAGCAAACGGTATCTCCACCATCACGCTCACGCCCTCCACATATTCCGATGTGCTGACGGGGCTTCTCAAAAAGCTTGATAAGGACGCGGTGTATCAGCAGGCGTATCAGACGGCTCTGCAGCAGGTAACTCAGCAGGTAAACGAGCAGGCTGACGCGCTGTATCTCGGGTATGTTCAGTCGCAGGAGGATTCGATATACATTGCATACATCACCTCGCAGGCAGATTCACTTTACGCACAGGTTGCGGCTCAGGCGGTCTATGCGCAGCTTATCCAGAGTGGCTACAGCGAGGAGCAGGCGGGCGCATTCATGCAATCCGCCGAGGGTCAGGCTGCCGTAGCGCAGGCGGTGTCAGCAATGACCGAGGAACAGAAATCTCAAATACTGAACGGAGCCGTATCCCAGCTCACGGACGAGCAGAAAGCGCAGATACTTCAGGGTGCTGTGGACTCTCTGACTAAGGAACAAAAGGCGCAGATAAGAGAGGGTTATATCCAGCAGATGATGGCGTCCGACGAGGTGACTTCGCAGCTGAACGCCGCCGCTTCTTCTGTCAGCGCAGCCGCCGGGCAGGTTTCTGAATTAAAGGGACAGCTGGCCAGCTACGGTGTATTCTATCAGGGGCTTATTGATTACACGGGCGCAGTCAGCGACGCTGCCGTGGGTGCAAAGGAACTCAAGCTGAATATGGATACGCTCTACGACAACACCGGAACGCTCGAAACCTCCGTCGGCGAGCTCAACGACGCAGTTCGTGAGCTGTACAGCGGAACCGAGCAGCTTTCCGACGGCACCTCCGAATTTGTTGACAAAACCTCAGATATGGACATACAGATAAGCGACGAGATAGACTCCATGACCGCTTCTATTTCCGGAAGCGATTCCGAGGTAGTATCGTTTGTTTCAGACAAAAATACAAACGTGGATTCCGTGCAGTTCGTTATCAAAACGGACTCCATCGAAGTTCCCGAAGTCACCGTGGAGGATTCCGCCGAGGAAGAAACGCTGAATTTTTGGCAGAAGCTGCTGAGATTATTCGGGCTGTACTGATTCGTTGCATACAATACCAAACGCTCCGCCTGAAAAGAGAACATCAAAGTATATAGTTGCACAACCCGCATTACAAAGGGAATTGTAGTGCCGAATAACCAACGCTGACCGTACCCTAAACAATAATAAGGACGCTTTTCGCTGAAAGGCGTCCTTTTCCTATATGCAAATATAGTATAATTTGTAATTCTTGTATAACGAAACATCATTCCTGATAATCGGGATTTC
>CAVIFG010000318.1:0-2513 GCA_963641955.1 Escherichia coli | reverse complement strand
ACTAAATGTTGACTAAAATAAATACGCCGCACGTTTTTTCTGCACTTTGTTACGCAACACCCATTGAAATAATCACAAAAATATGCTAAAATAAAATATAAATCAACATTATTCTGAAAGGAAGTCAACTATGGAAAAAGTTCAATGGAAGGGCGGCACCCTTTTATCTCCCGTCCCCGCAGTGCTCGTATCCTGCGGCACAATGGAAAAGCCCACCGCGCTCACCATCGCGTGGACAGGCATAATCTGCTCCGACCCGCCTAAAACATATATCTCCGTCCGCCCCTCCCGCAACTCCTACGAGATCATCAAGCAGTCCGGAGAATTCGTCATCAACATGATGCCCTCCTCCTTTGTTAGACAGGTGGACTACTGCGGCATTAAATCCGGCAAGACCGAGGACAAGCTCGAAAAAATGAAGCTCACCGCTATGGAATGCGAGAACATCTCCGCGCCGCAGATAGCACAGAGCCCCATCTCCCTCGAATGCAAGGTAACCGACATCGTGCCCCTCGGCTCGCATGATATGTTCATGGCTGACATCCTCAGCGTCAACATCGACAAGAACCTCATCGACGACAGAGGCAGGCTCAAAATCGAACAGGCGGGACTTATGACCTACGCACACGGCACATATTTCGCCCTCGGCAAGAAAATAGGCACTTTCGGCTTCTCCGTAAAGCCCAAGCGCGCGAAAAATCCCTCCTACAACAAAAAGAAAAAGAAGTAAAGGGGACAGAAATGGTCAACATCGGCAACGAATGGGACGCCCTCCTCGCGGGTGAATTTCAGAAAGATTATTACAAGGAACTGAGAAAATTCCTCATCTCTGAATACACCACCCGCCGCATTTATCCCCCTATGAACGATATTTTCAACGCCCTGCGGTATACCTCGTACAGCGACGTGCGCGCCGTAATTCTCGGGCAGGACCCCTACCACGGTGCGGGTCAGGCGCACGGGCTGTGCTTTTCCGTAAGGAAAGGCGTGGCGCCGCCTCCGTCGCTGGTGAATATTTTCAAGGAGATAAACACCGACCTCGGCATTCCCGCGCCGCACCACGGCGAGCTTACGGAATGGGCAAAGTCGGGCGTGCTGCTTCTCAACACCGTCCTCACCGTCCGCGAGGGAATGGCAAACAGCCACCGCGGCCACGGCTGGGAGATATTCACCGACAAGGTGATCGAGCTGTTAAATCAGCGGGAGCAGCCCATCGTATTTCTTCTCTGGGGAGGAAACGCCCGCTCTAAGGCGAAGCTTATCACCAACCCCGCGCATCTTGTGCTTCAGTGCGCTCACCCCAGCCCCCTTTCTGCCTACAACGGCTTTTTCGGCTGCCGCCATTTTTCAAAGACAAATCAGTTCCTGCGGGAGCATGGTCTGTCGGAGATAAACTGGCAGATAACCGACTGAGGAGGAGATCATGCTTGAATACTGCCTCTGCCCCAAATGCGAGCGCATGATCATGCTGGACGGCGACCTGCCCGACGGATTCTGCCTTTACTGCGGAACTCACATTTTATATGAGGAAGCCCGCGAGGAGCTTCTGAACGGGCTTCGCGCCGCGATTCCCGATGAATTTGTGCTGGAAGCTGACCTGAGCGAGCTTATCGACGAGGACGACGCGGGCGACAGCGCCTATGGTCTGTCGGAATGCCGCGAGGAATGCGCAAAGGCGCAGGAACAGCTCGGGAAGTGGGATTTCGGCGCGGCATTCGAGAGCTTCTCCCGCGCGCTGGAGTGGTACCCGTCGGATATCGAGAGCGTCTGCGGGCGGCTCACGGCGGGCATTCTGCGGCTGACGGATGTGCAGAATTGGGAGGAATACCTCACCGCCTGCACCGCGCAGATACGCTCGCAGAACGACTGGAACATGGCGCAGAAATCGCTGGAATACGCGATGGATATACTGAAAAGGTTTCTTTCCAAGGGCGGGCGGTATGTTTCCCCGGATTATACGGTGGGGTTCTTTGAAAAGCTCACAGCGGGATTTCCGCAGCTTAAAACCACCGCCGCGGAGATATTCGCGCATTGCCTTAATATTGAGCACGCGCCCCTCACCGACGCCGCGCGGATGGATCACGAAACCTCCCGATTTGCAGTGGGGGATCATCCTGCTGTCCCCGAAAAGGAAATGCGCCGCGGGATGCTTTTTGTGATGAAATACCACCCTGATTCCCGCATAAAGGAGTCGCTCTGCCGCGCGCTGTATGTTTACGGGCGCGGTGTCTGGCTGCGCAGCAAGGATATGGTGCATATAAACGACGCGATAGCGTTGTGCGGGGAGATAACCAACGGCGAGTACCCGCCGCAGGACGTGAAGATAGTTCTGTCGGCTGTGTATGATCTGCTGATGATGGGCGGGATAGAGCAGAATACCACGCCGACGGAGAAGATGATGTTCCTGTCGCGGCTGTATTCGTATGAGCAGATGAAGCAGATGGAGCGGTATTTCAGCGGGAAGTTGTTTTTCAATAAGCTGTATGCGGAGATATATTTGTCGACAAGGGGGG
>CAVIFG010000317.1:0-2539 GCA_963641955.1 Escherichia coli | reverse complement strand
GTCGTGCTTTTCCCCTCGCCGCGCAGCGCGCTGGTCACGCCGACAATCTTGCAGGCGGCTTCGTCAGCCATGCTGAAGATCAGGTTGGTGCGCAGCAGCTTGTAGGCTTCCGCCGCTCCAAAGCCAAGGCGTTTGCCGATCTGCTTCCGCCGGTCCGCGGCAGATGAAGCGCTCTTTGTCCTGCCTGATTTGTGCTGCCCGTATCCGTCGATATACGCATTCTCTTTTCTGGTAGACATCGCTCGTCAGCCTCGCTTTCCCTTTGCCTGCGGTTTTGCTTCATAGGCGCTGTAATAGCCGTCCGTACTGCTGTCGGACAGATCCGGAATAACAGCCAGCACGGGAATATCATACGTCTCCATCAGGTAGTCCTCGTTGTGGATCAGCGTATCGCTGACCATCATGATGATCAGAACCATAATGGAGAAAGCAATACCCACAAGCATGCCAATGGCAGTAAACATCGTAATATTGGGCGAGGCTTTTTCGGACGGAACCACGGCGTAATCGACGACACGCACGGAGCTTCCGTCCACCACGTCCGAGATCCGGTCGGGGAGAACATCAACAATGGTATTGGCGATCAGCTCCGCTTCCTGCGGGTTTTCGCTCGTTATGGTGATGCTGAACACCTCGGTATTGTTTACCGCGCCCGCGGACAGCATGGACTTGAGCGTCTTGTAGTCGTAATCCAGATCCGCTGTTCTGATGACTTCATTGAGCGTGGTACGGCTGTTCAGAATAACAATATATGTATCCACAAGGTTCTGCGCTGCGGTCAGCTCCGCGCTGCTGATGGAGAAGCTGGTGCTTCCCACCGAGAAGGAGCTGTTGTTGACATACATCATTGCCTGCGCCTCGTATTTTGGCGTTATCAGAAAGGCCGCGGCCAAAAATGCCGCCGCTCCGCCGACAACGGCTGTCAGGGCGATCAGCCACGCCTTCCGCCACAGCAGCCTGAGCAGCTGCATCAGATCGATCTCGTAGTATTCGTTCTTTTCACCCATATGCTTCTCTACTCCAGTATATCCTCGATGATATCTCAATCCCGTTTGTAAAGATCTCTGGTATAGACCTTGTCCTGCACATCTTCAAGTTCTGGCTGCAGGCGATTTGCCAGGATTACATCACTGATTGTCTTAAACGCCTCGATGCTTTTAATAACGCGGCAGCCCTGAAAGCATTCCGCTTCAATCGTCGGCTCAAATATCACAACTTCGATTCCCCTTTCCATGATCCGATGCATCACGCCCTGGATGCTGCTCTGCCGGAAATTGTCGCTTCCGGCTTTCATGGTCAGGCGGAAGATACCCACCGTTTTAGGGCTCCTTGCGATAACCTGTCCTGCAACAAAATCCTTACGGGTCGTGTTAGCCTCAATGATGGCACTGATCAAGTTTTGGGGGATGTCATCGTAGTTTGCCCGAAGCTGCTTTGTATCCTTCGGCAGGCAATACCCACCGTACCCAAAGGAAGGGTTATTATAGTGATTCCCGATTCGGGGATCCATGCAGACACCTTCTATAATGGATTTCGCATTTAGGCCCCGTACTTCCGC
Source organism: Escherichia coli (assembly GCA_963641955.1). Classification (GTDB taxonomy): domain Bacteria; phylum Bacillota; class Clostridia; order Oscillospirales; family Ruminococcaceae; genus CAG-115. The sequence continues at coordinate 981 of CAVIFG010000317.1, read as the reverse complement.
ATAGGTATCCAGTTCATTAAAATAGGCGACACGCAAAGCGAGGTAAGTATTCGCAAACAGCTTGACGGCTTCTGCTTCAGTGGCGTGCATATACAGCACATCAATATGCTCCTTAAGCGCTCCCTCTATCAGCAGATGCGCAAATTCTTCTACCGCCTCCCGGATATTCCCGCTTTCCTGCTCCGGTATGCCGATCACGATCCGGCTTGGATACAGGTTGTCATACAGCGCACGCCCTTCCCGCAAAAACTCTGGTGAGAACAGAAGTCTGCTTTTCGGGTGCAGCGCTTTCATCCGCTCGGTAAACCCGACGGGGACAGTGGATTTGATGACGATCACCGCGCCGGGGTTTACCTTCAGCACCTGTGCAATTACCGACTCAACGGAGGAGGTATCGAAATAGTTCTGCTCTGTATCGTAATTGGTCGGCGTTGCTATGATCACATACTCCGCATCCTGATAAGCGCAGTCCCCATCGCAGGTAGCGTGAAGAGAAAGCTCTCGGTTTTCAAGGTAATCACTTAATTCTTTGTCCACAATCGGTGATGCCCTTCGGTTCACCTTTTTCACCTTATCTGTAAGAGGGTCCACAAGCTCAACGGAATTATTCTGAGCCAGAAGAACCGCCATAGCCATGCCTACGTAGCCGGCCCCGGCAGCCGCAATCTTTCTTCCCATTATCTGATACTTGCCTCCTTATCATTCAAAAGCGCAAAACATCATACGCGACACGTTTTCTCTGAAATTATCCATATCTCTTGCACAGAATCTATAACAAAACAAACCGCAACTGGTACGCAAGTCCCAGGTTCCTCCCCACAACACATGAACCGTATGCTCTTCCCAACCATCTGAAAATCCCGTATAAACAGCATCGCAGAAAGCTGTCGACGATGACGCGCCCACCGCATCTGGAAGCATCACAAGCGGATTATCCTCATCAAATCCAAAGCTTGAAACATTCATCACTCCATAATCGAC
>CAVIFG010000316.1:0-2542 GCA_963641955.1 Escherichia coli | reverse complement strand
CATCGGTCTTACCACCGACGTTGACGCTGCCGGCGAGTGGATTATCGAGGCTACAAAAGATACTCTGAAAAACGTGGGCTACGCTTTGAGCTACATCAAAAAGAATGAATACGCGGAAATGAAGGATACTCTGTATGTGATAACATACAAGATCAAAAACGCTTCTAACGGCGAGTATCTGAAATACGATGCGGATGCGGACGCTTACTATTGCGATCCGAAAGGCGACGCTGACCTCTTCGCTTTCAAGATGAAGAACGACAGCACGTACAATTTGATAAAAGTTCAGAAAGGCAAGACCATCGCTGAGACGGTTGGTACAGCAGCTGCGAGTAAAGGTTACAAATCTTACGGTGCGTTCTCTACAAACAAGTTGGTTGCTGAAAAGAATGTTTACGACGAGGCTGAGAACGACCTCTTCTTCATCGAGAAGGTTGCTGCTCCTGAATACCGTAAACTCGCTATGGGCGACACGATCAAGATCTACAAGAATGGAAATGAAAAGATCGCTCTCTACGAACAGGGTCAGTTCCTCGGCATGCAGCACATTGCGGACGTTGACAATATGAAGGCTGCTATGTATGTAGATACAGCTTATGTTCGTAACAATACAAACAAACCTCAGTATCTGCTTGCAAAAGACGTTGAGGAAGTACATGTAAACGAATGGTGTGGTCACGCTGGTCACCCGAAAGCAGTGGGCGATACGGTGTTCGGTCGCTTCCTTGTAAACTTGGTTGACTCTGCAAACGCTTACGGTTACGATAAACACGAGAACCCGTTTGTTTGGGACAACAACAATAGCTTCAAGCTGGCATTCGTAAACGGTTTCCATACAACGGATACACTCTTCATCACGAACGATAAGGGTAAGGTTACTGGTAAGGTTGCCGTTGGTAACAACAACAATAACGGCATCGCTAAGTATGCATTCAAATATGTAGACAGCGAGGAAGGTTCGTTCATCATCGAAACAGGTACGAAGAGCGGAAGCAATATAAAAACTGGTTACATCAAGTGGCTGAACGGTGTTCCTGCTGTTGTGACAGACGAAAATGAGGCTGAGATATTCAACCTTGCTACTACGAGCGAAACTCCGACGGCAAACGAAGAGATCGCTGCTGGGGGCGTTAAGGTTATCGCAGGCGAAGGCTTCGTGACTGTTAAGGGCGCTGCTGGTAAGAAGGTAACTGTTGCCAACGTGCTTGGTCAGACCGTAGCTAACACGACAGTCGCTTCCAATGAGGCACAGATTGCTGCACCGGCAGGTGTTGTTATCGTGGCTGTTGAAGGCGAAGCTGCTCAGAAGGCTATCGTTAAGTAACAAAGATAAAATTGAAATTTGAAATTAATAGGTTGCGCGGCGAGCGGTACAATGAATGCCGCCGCCAAGTACCCTGAGACAGGAGAACAAAGCGACCAATACTAAGTTAACTAAAAAAGAAAACTTCCTGCCTACGAGCTTCTGCGAAGACCCTCAGGCAGACAATAACAAAGCCCCGAAGTGGAGTAAAATCCGCCTCGGGGCTATGTTTGTTTATGGGGCATGGATACAAAAGAAACCGTTACCTTTGCGGCGGACACTAAACAAAAAGTAGGGAGGAACCGATTATGCTATACCCGATAGGAATACAAAGCTTTTCAGAGATCCGCGAGGGCGGTTATGTTTATGTCGACAAGACGGCACAAATATACCGTCTTGCCACGACAGGTAAGTTCTATTTTCTCAGTCGTCCGCGGAGGTTCGGAAAGAGCCTTCTCATCTCCACGATGGATGCATATTTCAGTGGCAGGAAGGAACTCTTCACAGGACTTGCCATGGAGAAGCTCGAAAAAGACTGGGCGGTTCATCCCGTGCTTCGCCTCGATCTTACAGGGAGCCGATACTCCTCAATCACTGATTTGAGGAACAGAATCGAACTCCATTTGGGGAAATGGGAAAAGACATACGGGATGGTCGGGAGCTATGAAGACCCTGCCGCACGGTTTGATGCCGTGATAGACGCTGCATACGAGAAGACAGGAAAGAAGGTTGTTATACTTGTGGACGAATACGAGAAACCTGTTGTCGACAATATAGACAATGAGGAACTGATGAACGAGATGCGCCGCGAGTTGCAAGGGTTTTACAGTGTGATAAAGGGAAAAGACGAGTATATCCGTTTCGTATTTCTTACCGGCGTGACGAAGATAGGGAAGATGAGTATCTTCAGCGGACTGAACAATCTGGAAGATATCTCAATGGATGATGAATATTTCGACATCTGCGGGATAACAGAAAAAGAGCTGAAGGATAACTTCGATGGGAGTGTGGCGGAGCTTGCCGAGAAGTATGAGATAAGTAAGGAGGAGTGCTACGAGAGGCTTCGGAAGATGTATGACGGCTATCATTTCAACGAGAGATGTGAGGGTGTATACAATCCGTTCAGCCTCATAAATACATTCAAAGTCCGTGGTTTTCGGATGTATTGGTTCGAGACCGGCACACCGACATTCCTTGTGCGCTATCTGAAAAAGGGTAAGTATAATCTCGACAACATCT
>CAVIFG010000315.1:0-2543 GCA_963641955.1 Escherichia coli | reverse complement strand
CCTCCACCAACGGTGCTCCACTCGCATTTGTGCGAAAACATTTTTATTAAAAAGTCTGAACCAACAACGTAGTTGTAATTTAACCCGTGCCTTGCGGCACGAACCGCCTTTTTCCCCTCGCGGGAGCGAAAACAATTTGCAATTAAAAAGCACCTTGGCGGTGCCGTCGCCCCTCTTCACTGGCGTTCAGAGGGAACGCCGACACCGCGGCGCCTTGACGGCGCCGATGCTTGGCGAAAGCGCCATATTCGCCATATTACCCGTATATAAATCAACAGCCCCGGCAAAATGCCGAGGCTGTCCTCGTAAACAACGTTGTTTAGTTATACAGAAAAAAGATTATGCTTCCTTAGCGATAACAACCTTATCCTTGTAATAACCGCAATTTCCGCAAACTCTGTGAGCGAGCTTGAGCTCACCGCACTGCTTGCAGCGTGAGAAAGCAGGTGCGGATAACTTCCATACCTGTGAACGTCTTTTATCACGTCTTGCGCGAGATACTTTTCTCTTCGGAACTGCCATTATTGCACCCCCCTCAATGTGGAATATTTCTTTAAGAACCCGCTCGTCGGATTCTTTTATAGGCACGCTTAGTATTATACCACACAAAAAGGGGTTTGTCAAGCGTTTTCCTTTAAATTAAACGATAAATTTTTTCATATTGTCGGAAAGTTCGGAATTATCCGCAGAAATTGTGCAGGTAATTGTTGTATCCGACGAAATCTTGTCCAGCTTCTCGAACATTTCGCCAACCTTTGCGTAATCTCTGCCGACGATCTTGAGAGTTGCGTCAACGAAGATATCTGTGCAGTCGTGGTCGGAGGACAGGATGCCTGCTACGAAACCGTAGAAAGCGTCAATGCCTTCGATAGCGTAGTCCTCGATGTTGATAAGGCGAACCTTATATGTGATGTCTGTGTTGAGGGAGTTGCCCTTCTGGATGGCGGTTACGTTGCCCTTGGAATTCTTCTCTGCCTCGTGGATAGCGTCGATGAGTATCTTGGTCTTGCCTGTACCCTTCTTACCTGTAATGAGCTTGATCATAGTGGTGACCTCCGTGTATTTTTGTATAAACGCTTTGCGCGGCGCGGTGTCCGCGCAGAGCGTGGGCTGACTTTATCAGTTGATGCCGAGCTTAGCCTCGAGCGCCGCCTTTGCGGACTCGTATCCGGGCTTGCCGAGCAGTGCGAACATATTCTTCTTGTAGCTTTCAACGCCGGGCTGGTCGAAGGGGTTAACTCCGAGCATATAGCCGCTGATAGCGCAGGCCTTTTCGAAGAAGTAGATCATGAAGCCGAGTTCGTATTCGTTGAGCTCGGGAACTTCGAGAACGATGTTGGGAACGCCGCCCTCTGTGTGAGCGATAACTGTACCCTCGAATGCCTTTCTGTTGACAACGGACATATTCTGGTTGGACAGGAAGTTAAGGCCGTCAACGTTTGTGGGATCGTCCTTGAGGAAGAATTCCTTCTGGGGCTTTGCAAACTGGACAACGGTTTCAAACATTACTCTGGAGCCATCCTGAATGAACTGACCGAGGGAGTGCAGGTCGGTGGAGAACACAGCGGAGGAGGGGTAGATACCCTTGTTGTCCTTGCCTTCGCTCTCGCCGAAGAGCTGCTTGTACCACTCGTTCATCATAGCGAAGCTGGGCTCATAGGAGATGAGCATTTCAACGCTCTTGCCCTTGCGGTAAAGGATGTTGCGGAGCGCTGCGTACTTGTAGCAGTCGTTATTGTTAAGGTCGCAGTCAGCGTAAGCTGTTCTTGCGTCAGCGGCGCCTTTCATGAGTGCGTCGATATCGCAGCCTGCGCAGGCGATGGGGAGAAGTCCGACAGCGGTAAGAACGGAGAAACGTCCGCCTACGTCGTCCGGAACTACGAATGTTTCGTAGCCCTTCTTGTCGGAGAGCTCCTTGAGGGTGCCCTTAGCCTTGTCTGTAGTGGCGTAAATTCTGCCCTTTGCGCCCTCTTCGCCGTACTTTTCTACCAGCATATCACGGAATACTCTGAACGCGAGCGCAGGCTCGGTGGTGGTACCGGATTTGGAGATGATGTTTACGGAGAAATCCTTGCCGTCAACAAGGGAAACGACCTCGCTGAGGTAAGTGGGGCTGATGGAGTTGCCGATGAAGTATATCTCGGGAGTATCCTTCTTGAGGGAATTATAAAGAGAGGATTTGATGGCTTCTATAACAGCTCTCGCGCCAAGATAGGAACCGCCGATGCCGATAACGATAAGAACGTCGCTGTCGGACTTTATCTTAGCGGCAGCCGCCTTGATCCTTGCGAATTCTTCCTTGTCGTAGTCAACGGGGAGGTCTATCCAGCCGAGGAAGTCGCTTCCGGGGCCGTTCTTTGCTGCGAGGGTGTCGTGCGCCGCCTTTACTGCGGGGGCGATAGCAGCCAGCTCATGATCCTTTACGAAACTTTTAAGGTATTTGTCATCAAGTCTGATGCTCATTGTAAAGTTCTCCTTTCAAATGCGCGGGCGGTATCGCCGTCTAAAAATTCATATCGCGCATACCTTTGCTTATATTATAT
>CAVIFG010000314.1:0-2544 GCA_963641955.1 Escherichia coli | reverse complement strand
CAGGACGCCGCGCAGGGCAAGGCTATCGCCATAACCGCCTGCGACAAGCTGCCCGACCCCGATTATATGCTGCGCGACAACGCTATGTGGCTCTGGTTCGCCATAGGAAGCGGCGATTATATCATCAATTCCGACGGAACCCTTTCCGAGCGGCACACCGACTGGCAGAGCCTGCACGACGCATTCAACAGCGAAATATGCGTTACCCTTGATGAGCTTCCCGACCTGCGGGAATATGCGTTCTCATCGTAAATTTATATCAAACCTGCGGCACATCTGCGTGCCGCAGAAAAAATACAATAAAGTTAGCTTTAACTAATATAAGGAGGAACAGTAATGAAGGTTTATGAATTCGGCGATGAAAGCAAGCCTGTGATAGTGCTGCTTCCGGGAACCTGCTGCTATTGGAAAACAAATTTCGGCGAGGTGATACCGCTTTTGCAGGAGAAATTCCGCGTGTGCGTGGTGTCCTACGACGGCTTTGACGAAACGGAAAACACCACATTCCCCACCATGCTCGAGGAATGCGCGAAGATAGAGGACTACATAAAGCAGAAGCACGGCGGGCACGTTTGCTGCGTTTACGGGTGCTCCCTCGGCGGGTCGTTCGTCGGGCTGCTGGCGGCAAGGGAAAATATCACGATGGACTGCGGTATCCTCGGCAGCTCCGACCTCGATCAGGCGGGGAAGTTCAAGACAGGCCTGCTGGTAAAGATAGGCGTGCCGCTTCTGTACCCGATGATACGCGACGGCGAGTTTAAAAAAGGTTTCATGAAAAAGCGCGCGGAGCAGTCCATGCAGAAAAACGGCGAGTACGGCAAGAAATTCATGGGCTTGATGAAAGGCCCGTACGGAAACGGAATGCCGTTCGTTTCCAAAAAGAGCGTTGCGAACCAGTTTGGCTCGGACATGGTAACGCCCCTGCCCGACAAGATAGCGCCGAAGCAGGGAAAGATACACGTTTTCTACGCGCTGAAAATGGGGGAGCAGTATCGCGCGAGATATCTTCAGCACTTTGCGGATCCTGTTATTCATGAGCACGACCTGCGTCACGAGGAGCTTCTTGCGTGCTATCCCGAGAAGTGGGTGAAAGAAGTGGAGAACGCCTGCGGGGTATAATTCAGCACTTGACAAAAACATGAAGCGGTGATATACTTAATGGTGTATTTAACTAATCGCGCAAGATAAGGTTAATAACTTTTAAGTAATTTGAACTAATTTAAGCAAGGAGTAAATATCATGAAAAAATTTCTCGCGGCAGCACTGGCGTGCTCGCTTATCCTTTCTATGACCGCCTGCAAGAGCGGCACGGAAAGCACATCCGATGTAAGCAGCGATACAAGCACAGTATCCGATAATTCCTCCGAGGCGTCCTCTGACGCGCAGTCCGAGGTATCCGAGGATACTGCGGAGTCCGACGCGGCTTCCGACGAAACCTCCGATGAGGAGATAGAGGAAGTTCCATATGTCCTCGGCGGAGAGCTTACGCCTACAATGATCGCAAATTCCCGCTACAATGTCGGCAATCAGGTTCGCCTTGCAAAGGTGATAAAGAAGCTTCAGGCGGGCGAGGAAGTCACCGTTGCATACCTCGGCGGCTCCATCACGCAGGGCAGCTCCGCGGGCGACGACAAGTGCTACGCAAGGCTCACCACAAACTGGCTCGAGGAGCAGTTCCCCGACGCTAAGATAAATTATGTAAGAGCGGGTATCGGCGCGACCGGTTCCTATATCGGCGTTCACCGTGCGGACAGGGATGTTCTCGCGTATAACCCCGACCTCGTTTTCATTGATTTCTCCGTAAATGACACCACCGAGCGCACTCTTACCAACAAGGAAGCATACGAGGGTCTGCTGAGAAAGCTCTGGAAGGCAGAGTCCGCCCCCGCGATAGTTACCATCGCGATGACTCAGCAGGACGGCACAAGCTTCCAGGAATACCACGGCGAGATCGTAAAGAAGTACGATATCCCGATGATATCCTACAAGAACGCCATCCTTGACGTTATCGACAAGGGCTACATACAGTGGACGGATATCTCCGACGATAACATCCACCCCAATATCCCCGGACATCAGGTTCTTACCGACCTCATCACAAATTACCTCCAGTCTGTTATCGACAATGTTGACAACATCACCGGCGAAGAGAGCAACTTTGACGTTGCGGATCCTGTTACAAAATATGAGGACGCTTATGTTCTCACATCCGAGAACACCACACCCAAGAGCCTCGGCGGATTTGCGGTAAAGTCCGGACTGTTCGGTAATTTCAGCGAAGCATGGATGGTTCGCTCCACCGAGGGTCAGTTCACCGAGGACGACGCGATCGTATTCGAAGCAGAATGCAACAATGTAGGCCTGCTGTACGGAAAGCTTACATCCAACGCAGGCAAGGCTGAGGTATATGTAGACGACAATCTCTGCGCTACCATTGATTCCGACTTCTCCGGCGGCTGGGGCAGCTACGTTGAATTTGCGGAAGTTGCGACAGACCTCGGCGAGGGCGTGCATACCATAAAGATAGTTCCCGTTTCCGTTGAC
>CAVIFG010000313.1:722-2561 GCA_963641955.1 Escherichia coli | reverse complement strand
GGCGAGGTGTGGTTCGCTCGACCGCGTGTTTTGGGTGTCAGAAAGGCGAATGGTGGTTTCGCTTGAACGTATGTATGGCGCCGCAAATTTTTATGTGTTCGCTCTAGTCCGCGGATGATGCAGAAAATCACGGGGAAAATATGCATTTTTTACTACTGACTTATGTTAGGTTATATATTATAATATATAGTAACAGACCTGCTTTGGCATTCCGCAGGTCAGCGCGGTTTCCGCGCCAAGATCGAAAGGAGTTTCATCAATGTCTTTTTCAAAAGGAAGAGCAGTTGTAAGCGCCGTACTCTGCGCAAGCATAGTTATGAGCCTTACCGCCTGCGATGAATCCGCACCCGCTGTTTCCGGCGGCGCCGCGACTTCTCCGCAGAACACCACAGCAACCACCACGACCAACACTCTTGACGACGATATCAACAACCCCGTTGACATCGACCAGTTCGTCGACAACACACAGACCCTTGACAATCCCAACCTCGTATATTTCAGCCACTACGACGCACGCGTTGCAGGTGATATCAAGCCTGGTGTAAAGCTGTTCGAGGAAACCTACGGCGGTCAGATCGACTACGTTAACGTTGCTTGGGGCGAGCGTTTCGACAAGCTTCAGATGCTCATATCCAGTGATGAGTCCCCCGACCTCGTTGACAAGGAGGACGTTTCCTTCCCCTGCATGATGGCGAAGAATGTTTACGAAGATCTCACCAACTACATAGATCTTTCCCAGCCGCAGTGGGCAGGCATGGAATCCCTTATCGACAACTACGAATGGAAGGGCAAGCACTACTACTATCCTTTCACCGTTAATGCTCTCCCGAGCGTTCTTATTTACAACAAGACCATTTTCGACAAGTACAGCCTTGATGATCCCAAGGATCTTTACGAAAACGGCAACTGGACATGGGATACTTTCAAGGACATCATGCGCCAGTTCGTAGAGCTTAACCCCGACGCACTGGGCGGCGTTTACGGTCTGCTCGGCAGCAACATCATCATCACGACAGGCACACCTCTCATCGGCGCAGAGGGCGGCAACATCGTTAACAACATGAACGACCCGAATGTTGAGCGTGCGTGCCAGTTCCTTGAGGAACTCCGCAGAGAAAATCTTGCCGTACGCGGCGAGGGTATGTGGAGCAACGAAACTGCCCCCCTTACAAAGGGTCAGACAGCATTCCTCGGCGTAGGCCAGTGGAAGATCACTGACTACTGCAAGCAGACACTCAAGACCGGCGACGAGTACGGATTTGTACCGTACCCCAAGGATCCTGCTGCGGATAAGTACTACTACGGCTCCACCAACTTCGGCTACATGGTACCCAAGGGCTCCAAGAATGTACAGGGCGCGGCTGCGTTCATCAACATCATGCGCCAGTGTAACACCGACCCCGAGCTTCAGGCTGTTGTTAAGGAAAGCATCATGAAGGACAAGAAGTACTCTGAAGAGCAGTACGAGTTCCTCAGCTCCTTCGAGGACGTAGAGAAGTTCGATATGGTAATCGATATCTACGGCGGCTTCGGCACTGATCTTACCGATGTAATCGACACGTTCCTTGTAAACCTTGCGTTCGAGCAGGGCGAGGAGCAGAAGACATGGTCGCAGATCAGAAGCGAGTACGGCCCTGTTGTTAATGCAACACTTGAGCAGTATCAGTAAAATTTGATATTCTCGCGGGAGGGAACTTCGGTTTCCTCCCGTTTTGTTTGCGAAAATTTTTCTGTTGAAATTGTTGAAATTTTTGCGCGGATGTGTTATAATATTAACACAGAAAAAAGACCTTACGGTCGGGGAAAATATATGACGAAAGCGAGTGTTAAAGTATGAAA
>CAVIFG010000313.1:0-694 GCA_963641955.1 Escherichia coli | reverse complement strand
GAGCAAGGTTATCGACTCAAGACCAACGGAAAACAAGGTGCGCCGCCGCCGCGAGTGCATTAACTGCGGGTTCCGTTTCACAACTTATGAAATAATAGAAGAAGTGCCCCTGATGGTAATCAAGAAGGATCATTCCATTGAACCGTTCGACAGGGAAAAACTGGTCGAAAGGCTTCGCCGCGCGGCTGTAAAGCGTCCCGTAACGCTGGAACAGCTCGAAAATATGGTGGAAGAGATCGCTTCGGAACTGAAGAATTCCCTGCAGAGAGAGGTTACTTCCGATAAGATCGGCGAGATGGTTCTGCATAAGCTAAAGAAAATAGATCCTGTGGCATATATAAGATTTGCCAGCGTTTACAGGGATTTCAACGACGTGGACAGCTTTATGAGGATAATTTCCGAACTCAAGGATGAGGAAGAATAAGATATCACGCGCCGCCTTGGTATGCCCGGGGCGGTGTTTTTCTATGTTTGTGCATGATATACATAATAATGTTGAAAAAATCGGCAAAACTATTGGTGAATTTAAATGATGACAAATGGCGAAAAAAAGCGTATAATATAGAAGCTGTCGCGGAGAGGTAAAAATCACCGCGAAACAGAAAAAATATCATAAATCGTTCAAAAAGAATTTTTCAGAAAATTTTGAAAAACCTCTTGACAAATAGAGCGGAATGTGATACAATAGATAAGC
>CAVIFG010000312.1:0-2565 GCA_963641955.1 Escherichia coli | reverse complement strand
GCGACCCCCTCGCAGGTCGAGGGCAGCGCCCTCGTCGCCACCGCAGTGGCGAAATACTCCACGCATAGAAAATCTCGCGCAGTGCAGCTAAAAAGCAGGTGCGTTTATCCGACTTCCAAGGCGCTAAAGGGGGCGTGGGGGGAAAACAAGAGTTTTCCCCCCACAGTCTGTTGCAACTTCCTGCCGTTCAAACTTTTTCGATATATCGAATTGCGCCGTAGGCTTCCACAGTGTAATTGCGTTTCACCCCATGCCCCCGCCTTCCGAGCACAAAAAATACCCCAATAATGGGGTATCACATATTATTCCCTTTTGATCAGAACTGCTTGATTCCCTTTGCCGCCGCGCGGATCTCCATAACGCCCGTTTCGGGGTAAAAGAACACCGTTCTTCCGTAGTCAAGACCCGTATCCTCCGCGATTATCGGGATCCTCAGCTCGCGAAGCGCCGCCTTTACCGCCGCAACATTACGCTCGCCGATGTTGAATTTGTCGCTCGCTGTGGCGAACATTACCGCGCCGCCCGCTATCTTCGCCTTTAACCTCGATTTAAGCGCGCCCATGCGCTCCATCTCGCGAACCAGCATAGGCACCGCCGTGTCCGCAAACCGCATCGGAGTCGCCGCACCGTTCATCGAAGCCGTGCTGTCGGGCAGCATGATGTGCGAAAGCCCGCCGACGCCCGTTATGCTGTCCAGCAGGCATATTCCCACGCAGGAGCCCAGCGCGTATGTAACCAGCACGTCCGGCGCCCTGCATACTTTAAGATCGGATATTCCGATAGTTATATTACTCATCACATAACACCGAGCTTTTCCATTAATGTATTCAGCGACTCCATTTCGGGGATGAGGATTATGTTCGACTTGATGTCAACCCCGTCGATAAGGAAACCGTCGTTGATAAACAGCACCTTGTCGCCCACCTGCGAAAACTCGATTATCGGAACGCTCATTATCGCACCGAGCATATCCACCTTCATCGAGGGAACGCTCATGTCGATGGTAAGACCCGTTAAAGTGGACAGCGCCTGCAGATACGACCCCGCCATGATGTTGCCCATTTCGGATATGGCGGAAAGCTCCGTTTCGTCAAGAGCCACCACGGTGACATCCTGCTTGTCCATAAAGGTGTTCAGCACCACGCGGGCAAAGCTGTCCTCCAGCAGGAACATTATCATACCCTTGATATCCCCCGAAAGCCTTACAAGGATACCAGTGATTATCTTTTCGGGGCCGCCCATTTCGTCGATGACCTGCTGATAATCCAGCACCCTTACGTCGGGCACGCGCATATCAATGCCCTTTCCGAGCATTGTGGACAGTGCGGATGCCGCGCTGCCGGAGCCTATATTTCCTATTTCCTTGAGGCAGTCTATCGCCACGGGGGAAAGGTCGTTGTAATCTTTAAGCATTCTATATCACCAATTATCTGAGATTGTTTGCGATTCGGGTGAATTCATCCGATGTAGTAACCACGCGGGAGCTTATCTGATACGCACGCTGGGTTTCGATGAGCTTTACCATCTGCGTTGCAAGGTCTACGTTGGATGTCACCAGCGCGCCCTGAAGCTTATCCATGCCCCTGTCCGCGGCCGCGTCACCGCTGCGGTCGGTGGAAACATAGCGGTTTGTGCCCTTTGCTTCCAGTCCGTAGGGATTGTCAAAGGTGAACACGCCGACCATATTCTTTAACTCCGTGTAGTCGGGAAGGTTGGTTTCCTCGTCAAACGGAATGACTATCCTGTTCATGTCGTAATCCATGACGTACTCGCCGGAGCCGCTGACGAGATACCACTCGCCGGTTTCCGCCTGCGTCATGTTAAAAGAGCCGTCGCGGGTGTAGTTTATCTCGCCGTAGCGATCCTGCACGGCGAAAAAGCCCTCTCCCGCGGGGGCGAAATCGGTCATCATATCCGAGAAATAGAAGCTGCTCTCCTCGAACATGAGGTCGGTTTTCTGCACATATGCGCCGTGGCCTGTCTGCCAGTCAGGCTCCGTCGCACGCTGAACGGAATACAGCGTGTCCGCAAAATCGGGGCGGAGGGTCTGATAGCCGTAGGTATTTATATTCGCGATGTTGTTGCCGTAGACGTTGAGCGCCTGCGCCTGCGCGATCATGGCGGTTTTGCCGGTGTGGAATGCTATGTTCATTTTATGCCCCTTTCATCAGGAAAGCTTGCAAATGGAGTTGGCTTTCTGATTCATGCTGTCGCAGAGCTTCAGAATAGCGCTGGAAGCCTCGTAAATTCTGTTGGAATTCATCATCATCGTCATCTCATAGTTGAGGTCGATGTTGGAGCGCTCCACCGCGCCCTGTATTATGTCGAACTGAACCCCGTCGGGGACTGCGCCCGCGTCAACGGAGGTGAACATATTCGCGCCGAATTTATTTACGTTTCCCGTCGGGTCGAGGTAGGACAGCAGCAGGCGGTCCACCACCTGTCCATCCTGATAGATGTACCCGTCTGCGTCGATGACGAAATCCTTGTTGCCGAGGTAAATTTCGCCGTTTTCGCCCAGCACCCTGCCCGAGTTTGACAGCGTGAGGTATCCCTCGCCGTCAA
>CAVIFG010000311.1:0-2566 GCA_963641955.1 Escherichia coli | reverse complement strand
ATCCTCATCCGATATAAAGCTCTACACCGCCGAAAAAATAGGCAGCAGGAATGAATTTAATATCGACGGCAAACTGTCCCTGACAGACAGCGGCATCACCATACCCGACCCCACCGCAGAGGACGGAAGAAAGCCGCACTTTATTAGACACGAGGACAACAGCCTTGGCATAAGCGTGCCCTTTGACCCCGACGAAAAGGAAGAGGAAAAGCCGCAGGAGCAGGTAAACGAAGAACCGCTCACCATCGACGAAAACATCAAGCCCAACGAATATGTCGACCGCATCACCATCGGCGGCGTTACATTCTACGACGTTAATTACTTCTCCAACGAAACGCTGGAGAAAACGGGATTTTCCACCCAGAGGGCGGAGATAAACGATGTTGATATCATAGATTTTACGGATATAAAGGCATCGCTGAACAACGACGGCGCTTCATTCGACGGCAAGATCAAATTCAACGAGAAAAGCCCCATAAACGGTCTTAATTTCGGCGTTAAGGACGTCCATGTATCCCGCAATAATATGTCCTTTGCGGAGTTGACAGCGTCCTGCGGCGATATAAAAATCCACGATACTCTGAAGATATCCAATGCTTCCCTCAAGGTTACAAAGCCCGAGGGCAAGCCGCTGTCCGTAACCGCCGCAATGAAGAACCTCGCGCTGAATTATTCCGTCGGCGCGCTGGAGCTTTCCACAAAAAATATCTCCGGCAGCGTATGCTTTACGGATGAGCCTTTAGGGGTGGACATATCCGACGGCATACTTTCCGCAAAGCTTGGGGATATCATATCCGTGGGGCTTGAGGGGCTAAGCTACAGCAACGGCACCATCGGCTTCAAGTCCGTCCGCGCTGAAAAGAACACCATCAACTTCTTTGATGTGCTTAAATTCGACAAGATCAATGCAAAAACCGGCGCGGGAACTATCTCAAAGGATGGAATAAAATTCGGAAACGAGAGCTCTTTCACCCTCGGCGCGGAGCTTTCTGTATTTTCGAAAGACCTCGGAAAAGCCGAAGCTGTCATGGACAACAGCAGCTTTACAGGCACGCTGGATATGGGCGACGGCGTTACATTCTCCCCCGCGAACAACATGGACATTACCCTCAGCGGAGTTATCGGCGGAAAGTATTCCGACGGCACCCTCTCCCCCGTGACGGAAAACGCAGGAATAAGTGCAAAGCTGTTCAACAGCCTTGAAGTATCCGCCGAAAACATAGCCATCGACAAGGACAACAAGGCGCTCTCCGCCGAAACAATGAGCGGTTCTATATCCTCCGGTGACAAGGAAATTCTCTCCGTCACCGCCGAAAAAGCCGCGATTACAAACGGAAGCTACAGCTTTGACAAGCTGACTGCAAAATACGAAGAATTCGACCTCCTCGGCGGAATGCTGTCTTTCAGCAAGGGTCAGTTCGAGGGCAACGCAGATAAAATCGAGAACAACAACCTTTCCGCCACATTTAAGGCGGGCGCCCTTTCCGCGGCCGCAAGCGCCGAGATCTCCTTTGAAAAGAAAAATAGCTACGTCCCCTCTATTGATAACGTGGGGAAAATATCCACTTCCATCAAAGGCTTTTCCGTAAACGAACTGAACATCACCAAGGATGACGCAAACGCCGAACAGACAGATTTCTCCGCGGAAAGTATAGTTATCGGCAACAATAAGAACATCTCCCTCACCGAAATCGGCGGCAGTGCGTCCGCGGATGAATTTGCCGTGACCTCCGCGAAGCTTGCGATAAACAACATAAAAGGTCTTGACGGAATAACCGGCGAAATCAAAGGTCTGAAAGTTGACAAAAACGGCACCGCGTTCGACAAAGTTTCCATCAGCAAGAGCAGCTTTGATCTCTGCGGTGTCATCTCTGCAAACAATGCCGAACTTTCCCTTTCCAAGTCCGAGGGGGACGACATCTCCCTCACCGTGGCGGCGAACGGAATAGAACCCATTAAAAACATCGGCCCGATCAACCTTTCCGCAAACGATCTGAACGCCGTGCTGACCATCGGCAAGGGAAATATGAGCCTTGAAACCGAGGGCAGCATATCCGCAAAACTCGGCGACATCATGTCCGTGGGTATTGAGGGCATAAATTACAGCGACGGCACCATCGGATTCAAATCTGTAAGCGCCGAAAAGGACACCATTAATTTCTTCGACGTCCTGAAGCTTGAAAACATCAAGGCGCAGGCGACCAACGGCGAAATTTCCAAAGACGGCATCAAGTTCGGCAGCGATGGATCTCTAAATTTCGGCGCGGAACTTTCCGTATTCTCAAAGCAACTTGGCAAAGCCGAAGCCGTCATGGACAACAGCAGCTTTACAGGCACGCTGGACATGGGCGACGGCGTTACATTCTCCCCAGCGAACAATATGGATATTACCCTCAGCGGTGTTATCGGCGGCAAATATTCCGACGGCACCCTCTCCCCTGTAACGGAAAACGCAGGAATAAGTGCGAAGCTGTTCGAAAAGTTGGAGGTATCCGCTGAAAACATAGCCATCGACAAGGACAACAAGGCGCTCTCCGTCGAAACAATGAGTGGCTCCATCTCCTCC
>CAVIFG010000310.1:0-2576 GCA_963641955.1 Escherichia coli | reverse complement strand
ATATAATACATCCCTTTCGCGATGTCGGCGGAACCGCTGTTTTATGAGGGCGTCCGCTTTTTCCGTTCGTTATGGTTATATTATAAATACCCTTTGTGTTATTGGTGTGAAACGAATTTGAACAACATATTAAAAAATGTGGTTTATTCCGAGGAAATATTTCACACCATGCTTTCACGAGATCAACCCTTGGCCGCTCTGTCCGCCGCCAGCGCCAGCGCGCATTCAAGGCGCTTCTTCTGCATTTCGCAGGAGAGTTTGTGCGGCTTGTGGACGTCGCCCTCGTAAATAAAGCTGTTTGCGTTGCAGCCGCCGGAGCAGAAGAACTTCGCCCAGCAGTCGCGGCAGCCTTCCTTGCTGTAAACATGAGTTTTTGCAAAGTAACTCTTGATGTCATCGTTAAATGTGCCGTCATATAGGTTGCCCATTTTCCACTGCTCTATTCCGACGAACTGGTGGCAGGGGTAGATGTCGCCGTGGGGGTCAACAGCAACATAGTCGTTGCCGCAGCCGCAGCCGCGCAGGCGCTTTATCGCGCAGGGACCCTGATCGAGATCCACCATGAAGTGGAAGAAGTTGAACTTGTTTTCGGTGCGGTTCGCCATTACCTCGCAAAGGCGGTCGTACTCCGAGAATACGCGGGGCAGATCGTTCATTGTGATGGCGTAGGGTTCGTTAAGGTCGGTCACAACAGGCTCTGCGGAGAGCTGCTCGAAACCAAGGTCGCGCATATGCAGCACATCGTCGGTGAAATCGAGATTGTACTTTGTGAATGTCGCGCGGACATAATAGTCCTTGTCGCCGCGGTTCTGCACCAGCTTCTGGAACTTGGGAACGATAACGTCGTATGCGCTCTTTCCGTTGAGGGTCTTTCTGATGCGATCCGTAACCTCGCGTCTGCCGTCGAGGGAGAGAACGCAGTTGCTCATCTCGCGGTTGATGTATTCTATCTTATCATCCGAAAGCAGAACGCCGTTCGTGGTGATCGTAAAGCGGAAGTTCTTTCCGTGCTGCTTTTCGATGGAACGCGCATAGTTCACGGTTTCAACAACGGTGTTCCATGCCATCAGCGGCTCGCCGCCGAAGAAATCCAGCTCGATATTCTCACGGTTGCCCGAATTTGCAATAAGGAAGTCGATGGCCTTTCTGCCGGTTTCGGGGGTCATAATGCAGCGCTCGCCGCCGAAATCGCCGGTCTGCGCGAAGCAGTATTCGCAGCGCAGGTTGCAGTCGTGCGAAACGTTAAGGCACATAGACTTTACGGGGCTCTTTACCATGGTGTTGGAATACTTCTCGTAATCGTCCTCCGCAAAGAGCGCGCCGTCTTTCCAGAGCTGATAAAGCTCCGCGTAGGTGTCGCGTACATCCTGCTCGGGGTACTTGGAAAGCTTTGCGGGCAGGTCGGCGGGACATTCCTCCGCCATGGGGGCGTCAACGTAGTCCAGCATATCATACGCGCAGTCGTCAACGACGTGCACGCCGTTGCTGTTTACATCGAGCACGATATTGTACCCGAGCTGTTTGAACTTATGTATCATCAGTTATCCTTTCATCTCGTTCGGAGTTTTGCGCAGGCTTTATGCCCGCGGTATCTCTGGCAGCGCCGGATTGCTGTTAAAAATCCATCGCAATTCATATGACGCCGCTTTATTTTTTACACACAAAATTTTGGGCGAGTATGCGACCCGCCCAAAACTGCTTTTCAAAAATGCACGGACATAAAGTCTGTGCGGCGGACAGAAAATTACTTAACTGCCTCGCACTTCTGGTTAGCTACTGTGCAGGAAGTCTTACATGCGGACTGGCAGGAAGACTGGCACTTGCCGCAGCCGCCCTTGGCAGCGGTAGCCTTCAGGTTAGCCTTGTTGATGGTTGTGATGTGCTTCAAAAGGAACACCTCTTTCTTGTGATTATGTATTGCGGATTAACCGTACTATCAGTATTATATCATACTTTATTGATTATTGCAAGGGGGTAAACGCGAATTTTTACCACGTTGTCGGGAAAACGGTAAATCTCCATACCCCGTTTTCCTTTTTTGCGATGTACTCGCGCTCCACCTCGGAAGTTTCGCCGGCTTCGTAGTTATATGTATCGTACCGTGTGAACACCGCCGTGTCCTCGGTGAGGGTCGTGAGCTCATACTCCGTGCCGGAATAATTCGGGTCTGCGGCGGAACCGCTTACGCTCTTTACATACAGCGCGCCGTCGATGTCGGTAAACTTGTTTGTGTCCATCAGCGAGTTCACGATATTCGTCGTGAAATACTTCGTAAGCGCGTCCATAAGCTTCAGCTTGGTGTTCAGCAGCTCGTTCGTTACGGGATAATACACCGCGCCGTTGAATTCAACGGGGCTGCTTTCGTCATATCCGCCGACGGTGCTGTTGGAATTCGGGCTGAACATCATGTAAAGCCCGTCCGCCGCCGCGAAGATATCCTCGGGGGTCTGGCGGGTGGGGTCAAGCCTTGCGTAGCCCTGCTCCTCGGGGAGAAGAACGTACCTGTCGTCCTGCTCGTACCGCCTGTAAACCTCGCTGCCGTCTGCGGAAATGTAGAAATCGCACATATAGTACAG
>CAVIFG010000309.1:0-2581 GCA_963641955.1 Escherichia coli | reverse complement strand
TCCTCGAACAGATCCTCCTCAAACCCGCTGAACAACAGCACAAGCGCCGTGGGATGTTCGCCGATGCATTCCGCGCGGCAGGAAAAATCGCCTAGCTTAAATTCCGTCATAATTCATCCCCCGATATGGATATCATCCCGCAAAAAACTGCTCGCAGGAGAAGATATCGTACACATCCTGTTTCATTTCGTAAAATCCCGCCGACGGAATATCTGCGGTGCCATTCCGCAGGGCGTTTTCCCATTCTTCAAGGGTGAGGGCATTGCAGAAGCGGCCGCGCATTTCATCAGTCGGGACAGCCAGCGCGTAGGTATTCACCGCGCCGCTGTACTGCGGGAGTTTTCTCAGCTGACCCGCCGTCATTTTCCATATCTCGTTCGGCTCAGCGTCCATTCGGCAGACAAACTTAACGCCGCCCGTCATTGCGATCTCATTCTGAAATTCCCCGCGGAGTTCCATCAGAATAACGCCGAGATAGTTCCTGCCTGTCCAGTTCTGCATATCCCGCCACGACTCATCCCGCAGGTTTATGCCAACGCCCCATATCGTGTCCGCCGCCGCGCATTCCGCAAGGATAGCCTCGCCCGTTGAAAGCAGTTCCTCCAGCATTGCGGGGTTCTGCGCAAATTTAGCCTTGACGCCGCTTTTTACAACGCTTCTGCATATCTTGTCCCATACGGGCTTTATCCTCGCGAAGTCGGTGAAATACTCCCTGCCCGCGTATTTCTTTGCATCGGCGGGGTCGGGGGTGTTCATTATTTTCTCCGCGAGGTCGTCCCTGCCCGCAAGCAGCACCTTGCGGCGCATCATATACTGCTCCGAATTTGCGTATGTTATCCCCGCCAACTTAAATTCGGCAGGATACCAGTTGCTGAAACAGCCGTGCGGCTCGGTCGGCAGGTGGAAGCCTATTATATCGGTATTGTCCATAATTCCTCCGTTTTCTTCAACATTTCAACCTTACAAAAGACCCGCGGAAAGCTCCGCGGGTCATGTTTCTTATCTTGTCGCTGCCTTTTCTGCCTTGGCTATTTCTTCTTCCTGAAGCATTTCTTCCTCGACATCGCGGGCGTGCTCCGCCTGGATAGCGGGATCATACGAAAGCATAGGCTCTATGTCTTTCTTCTTTATGCGGCGGTCGATGTAGTTCTTTGTTATCTTTACCACCAGCGGAGAAAGCGAGATAACACCGATAAGGTTCGGGATCATCATAAGGCCGTTGAATGTATCGGAAATATCCCATGCAATGGAGGATGTCATTATCGCGCCGGAGATCATCATAAGCACGAAGAATATCTTGTAGCCCTTTGCTGCCTTTTCGCCGAAGAGGTATTCAAAGGACTTTGTGCCGTAGTGCGACCAGCCGACAACTGTCGTGAATGCGAACAGCAAAATTGCGATGGAAACGAAAACCGTTCCCGCATAGCCGAATACGTTTCCGAATGCGTCCGCAACAAGCGTAGCGTCGTTAGTGCCCTCGACCATGTTGCCTGTTTCAAGGTCAATGGAGCCGGAGGAAAGAACAACGACCGCAGTCATTGTGCAGACAACGATGGTATCAGCGAATACCTCGAAGATACCCCACATACCCTGCTTTACAGGTTCTCTTACGTTGGAAGCGGAGTGCACCATAACGGAGGAACCAAGACCTGCTTCGTTGGAGAATACGCCGCGCTTGCAGCCCTGCGTGATAACTTCCTTGACTGCAACGCCTGTAACGCCGCCGACAACGGCCTGCGTTCCGAATGCGAACTTGAATATAGCTGCGAAGATCTCGCCGATCATACCGATATGCGCAAAGAAAATGATAAGGCATCCGAGTATGTAAAGTCCAGCCATAAAGGGAACGATCTTTTCGGCAAATGCCGCGATACGCTGAAGTCCGCCGAGGATGATAAGCGCGCCGACGATCATCAGAACAACACCGATGATAATGCTGGTCCACTTAACGTCGCCGAAAGCATAGCCGAGGTCAACATTCTTGAGTATAGCGGAATCGAGGTTGATAACGATCTTGTTTATCTGACCCATGTTGCCGATACCGAAAGACGCAAGTATCGCAAAAATCGCGAACAGCGTTGCGAGGATACGTCCGACCCATTTGCAGTGCTTGTATCCGCCGAGGCCGTCGCGCAGATAGTACATCGCGCCGCCGGACCACTCGCCCGCCTTGTTTCTGCGGCGGAAGTAGATACCGAGAACGTTTTCGGAGAAGTTCGTCATCATTCCAAAGAATGCCGCGATCCACATCCAGAAAACCGCGCCGGGACCGCCCACGCATATTGCGGAAGCAACGCCTGCAATGTTACCTGTGCCTATCGTTGCGGCAAGGGCTGTGCAGAGCGCCTGGAACTGGGATACAGCGCCCTCTTCCTTGTTCTTGCGAACCTTGCTGTGGCGGCTGAACATACCGCCGATGGTGCGCATCCACCATTCCTTGATATGTACGACCTGAAAGAACTTTGTCATTACGGTCATCAGTATGCCCGTGCCTATCAGCAGGATAAGACCGACCTTGACCCAGACAAAGTCGTTGACCGCATTGTTTATGTCGGTCAATGTCTGAAAGAAATCCATAAAC
>CAVIFG010000308.1:1555-2586 GCA_963641955.1 Escherichia coli | reverse complement strand
AGATATACGACCGCGAGATGTCCATGCTCTTTGCGATTTCGCGCTGCGTCTGCGGGCGGCAGACCCTGCCGTCCTTGTCGGGGATGCCGTATCGGCGGCAGATTATCTCCCGCTCGCGGTCGTCGAGCTCTTCGTCGATGAAGCGGTAGAGCTTCTCGGAGTCCATTTTCAGTTCCGTTTCCTGCTCGACGTTCACGCTGCTGCTGAATATATCCGCGATGGTCAGGGCGTTGCCCTCGGCGTCGGATTCTATCGGCTCGTTTATGTACAATTCCGTCAGGCGGTGCTTGCTTTTGCGGAAGTGCATTTTGATTTGGTTGGCAATATGTCTGCTGCGGAAACTTGGGGGATGCTGTTAAATTTCGTTTCGGCGGACGATATAGCGATAGTGCGGCATATCCACGCCGCGGTAGTGCTTCGTAAATTCGTCAGCTTTTTTCATTCCGTTGCGTATTGCAACGTTCTGCGAGGCAGTGTTTGTATCCCTTATTATGGAGCATACTTCGTCCGCGCCCAGCGTATCGAAAGCATATTCCCTGCAGGCCTTTGCGGCTTCGGTGGCGTAGCCCATGTGCCAGCAGCTTCGGCGCAGCAGGTAGCCTATCTCAAGGACTTCCGCGCCTTTCCATGGCTGCATGGTCAGCCCGCACTGACCTATCATCTCGTCCGTTTCTTTAAGCACCACCGCCCACAGCCCGAAGCCCCATTTTTCATACCGTATTATCTGCCTGTCAAGCCACTCGTGTGCCTCTTCATCGGTGAAAGCGCCCTCGTATGCGTACATGACTTCCGGGTCTTTCAGCATGGCGCACAGTGCCGCGAAATCATCCTGCGTCATTCGGCGCAGATATGTGCGCGGGGTGATGATAACTGCATTTTCGTACATAATGTTGACCTCCTTTTAAGTGCTATTTAATTATATCAGCCAAATCGCCGCCTGTCAACAGTGCGGCTTTTTATTTTGCGCAATGTCATTGACTATCTGTCCCGTCGGTGGTATAATAATTAACGGACTATCAACTGAAAGGAAG
>CAVIFG010000308.1:0-1545 GCA_963641955.1 Escherichia coli | reverse complement strand
AGGAAGTTTTTCGTGTTAAACAACAGCCGCGACCTGACGCGCGGAAATATAACCGGCGGACTGTGGGCGTTCGCGGTGCCGCTTATGCTGGGGAATGTGCTCCAGCAGTTCTATAACCTCGCCGATACATGGGTGGTGGGGAAATACATAGGCGATAACGCGCTGGCGGCGGTGGGGTCGTCGTATACCCTGATGACGTTTCTGACGTCCGTCGTGGCGGGGCTTTCGCTGGGAACAGGCTCGTTCGTTTCGATGGCGTTCGGAAGAAAACAGAACGACGTTATACGCCGCGGGATATTCATGTCCGCGGTGATAACAGGGGCGGTCACGCTGGCGCTGACGGCGGCGTTCTATGCCCTGACAGATGTGATAATACAGCTTCTGCGGGTGCCTGCGGAAACGGTTTCGGATATGAAAACGTATCTTGTTTATGTTTTCATCGGGTTCTTCGCGACGTTTTTGTATAATTATGTGTCGAACCTGCTGCGCAGCATGGGAAATTCCGCCGTGCCGCTGGTATTCCTCGGGGTTTCGGTGGTGCTGAATGTCGGGCTTGACCTGCTGTTTGTTATCCCTTTTCATTGGGGGATAACAGGCGCGGCGCTGGCGACTGTTATCGCGCAGTACGCCGCGGGTATCGGAATTGTCATATACTTTCTGCGCACCTGCCGCGAATACTGCCCGAAGCGCGCGGACATGAAATGGGTGCGCTCCGACCTGCGCAGTATTCTCTCGCTTTCGGGGCTGACCTGCCTGCAGCAGTCGGTGATGAACCTCGGGATACTTATGGTGCAGGCGGTGGTGAACAGCTTCGGTTCTGTTGTCATGGCGGCGTTTGCTGTGGCGGTGAAGATAGACACCATCGCATATATGCCCGTGCAGGATCTCGGAAATGCGTTTTCGGTTTTTGTTGCGCAGAACTACGGCGCAGGGAATTACGGCAGAATAAGGGCTGGGCTGAAGAAAATGCTGGTCAGCACCGCGGTGTTCTGCGCGGCGGTGAGCCTTATCGTATGCGTCTTTGCAGAGCCGCTTATGAGCTTCTTTATGGACGCGGGCAGCGCCGAGGCGGTGGCGATAGGCGTGGAATATCTCCGCACCGAGGGCGCCTGCTACATCGGGATAGGCATACTTTTCATGATGTACGGCTTCTACCGCGCCGTAAACAAGCCGATGATGTCCGTGGTGCTTACGGTGATATCGCTGGGCACTCGCGTTCTGCTGGCGAATGTGCTCTCGGCAGTGCCGGAGATAGGCGTGTTTGGAATATGGATATCCGTGCCGATAGGATGGTTCCTTGCGGACGCGGCGGGGGCGGTCTACTTTTTCATGAGGGAGCGCAAAAAACTTATGGCTGTGGAGTGTATTGAGCGAAACGGTCGATAAATTAAGATTTAATGGAAAGGCAAAAAATTAATGAACTATATCGAATTGACTATTGAGAATAAATCCGGAATTAGCGAAATGTCTAAAATGGCAACAGAAATTGTAAGAGAGCACTTTGACCCGATAATTGGCAAAGAGCAAAATGATTATATGATAAAG
>CAVIFG010000307.1:0-2608 GCA_963641955.1 Escherichia coli | reverse complement strand
CTTTATAACTGTATTATATCACTTTTTGGTAGTATCTCAATAGTCAGAATGATATTATTTGATAATACCAGTTTAATTGTTTTCGAGAAAAGCAGAGAGCCTGTCCTCCTTTGCCCCTGCGTAATTTACAACATAAAGACCTTTTCCGCGGCCGTCGCGGGGGGTGTAGTAGTCCGACATTTCGGTGATTTTGAGTCCGCATTCCGTGCAGGTGGAGATAAATTTCTCCGCGCCGCCGCTTACAGAAGCCGTGAAATGAAGCCCCGCGTTTTCCTCCGATACTGTGACGCCGCCGAATCTCTCCATCATGCCAAGCACCAGCTCGCGTATGCGGCGGAAGCGCTTTTTTGTTCGGCTGATGTGCCGCTCAAAATAACCCTCCGAAATAAACCGCGCCAGCGTGTGCTGCTCAAAAACCGGCACGGGGCAGGAATAAAATCCGAGCCGCTCCTCCCACAAACGATATAGCTCCTCCGAAAGGCACATATAGCTTATTCTGACCGACGGCGCGATGGTCTGCGAGAACGTGTTGATATAAATTACCCGCCCCGAAGCGTCCATGCCGAACATCGTAGGCACGGGTTTTCCCGTCCAGCGCAGCTCGCTGTCGTAGTCGTCCTCGATGACATATCGCTCCTCCGCGCCAGTTACCCAGTCCATTATTTCGCGGCGGCGGGTTATCGGCATGACTATTCCCGTGGGATAATGGTGCGCGGGGGAAATATGCACAACGGACACGCTGTTTGTTTCAAGCTCAGATGGGATTATTCCGTCGCTGTCCAGCGGGATATGCGCGCATTCAACGCCGTTGAGCGCATATATTTTCGGTAGTTTTTCGTAGCCCGGGTTTTCTATCCCGTATACCTTGTCCCGCCCGAGAAGCTGTATCAGCAGATTATACAGATACTCCGTTCCCGCGCCGATGATTATGCGCTCATACGGCACATAAAATCCCCGCGCACGGTAGAGATAATCCGATATCGCACGGCAAAGCTCCTCCGCGCCGCCATGACGCACGGGACGCAGAAGCGCCGTTCCCTTTTCAAGCAGCACCGAGCGCATAAGCCTTGCCCATACCGTAAACGGGAACGCTGACGGCTCCTCCGTATCTGGCACGGAAACCTCCGCGGGGGGCTCTTCGTGCACCTCAAGCCGCTCGGGGACATTCAATGCGCCGCCGCTGTACTGAACATAATATCCGCTGCGCTCCGCCGCCCTTACATATCCCTCGGCAATTAGCTGGGAATACGCATTTTCTACGGTGATAAGGCTGACACGGAGCCGCTCGGCGGTAGTTCTTTTTGACGGGAGCTTCTGCCCAACGGAAAGCCTGCCCGAAAGGATATCTCCGCGGATGTCCTCATATATCTGCTCGTAAAGGCTCTTTCCGCCCGCTTTGTCAAGATGGTCAAGCATCCGCGCTTCCTCCTGTGAAATATTTTCCCTGCCATGTGTCAAGCTCCCGCTGCCGCTTGTCTATCCCGCCGAGGACGGATATCTTGTCCGCGCTCCACATCGGCGCGACAAGCTTGGTTTTGTCGCCGTCGCCGGTTATGCGCTCTATCACCGTTTCGGGCGGGAAAAGCTCAAGCTGCCGCACGACGATGTCGATGTATTCGTCCTTTTCAAGCGGACGGTACCCGCGCTCATATAGCGCCTGCAAAGGCGTCCCCGCGATGACGTGCAGCAGGTGTATCTTCACCCCGTCGGGACGAAGCCGCCCCAGCACCCGCGCGGTTTCGAGCATCATATCCGCGTCCTCGTCGGGCAGCCCGTCTATGATATGCACGCAGACGCGTATTCCGTGGCGTTTCAGCAGAGTGTAGCCCTCTAAAAATTCCGCGAAAGTATGGCAGCGGTTTATCTTCTCCGCCGTAGAATCGTGCACGGTCTGCAAGCCAAGCTCAACGGTCACGGGGATATTTCTCGCCGCAAGGATATGCGCCTTTTCTTCATCAAGGCAGTCTGCGCGGGTCGCGACGGATATCCCCGCGGCGCCCGCCGCCTCTGCTTCGGAAAGGATATGCCCGAGCCTTTCGGCGGAGCAGTAGGTGTTGCTGTTGGTCTGAAAATACGCAGTTACCATTGCGTCGGGGTGTTTTGCATGGATACGCTCGCATTCGCGGCGAAACTGCTCGGCTATCGGGACGGTGCTTTCCGCGGTGAAATAACCGCTGCCGCCGTCGCAGAAAATACACCCGCCGCTTCCCCTGCTGCCGTCGATATTCGGGCAGGTCATGCCTGCGTCTATGACCGCCTTGAAAACTTTCCTGCCATAGGTATGGCGGTTGTGGTACGACAGCGTGTGGTAGCGCTTGTTGTCGTCGGAATACGGGAACTTGTCCACTTTTTCACCCCCAGTAGTTCATATTAATATTGTAATAAATCCGACAGATAATGTCAAGCACTAATATTTTTAAAAAGCACTTGACTATTTTGCATTATCCATATAAAATATATAAAGAACACCTGCGAAAAAATCCGATCGGAGGCTCTTATGACTTTTATTGATCTTAGCGGAAAGTGGGAAGCTTTCCTTGACGAAACGAAAAATAACAACATCCCCGCCGAATTTGACTGCGGGATAACACTCCCCGACACCACATCC
>CAVIFG010000306.1:696-2620 GCA_963641955.1 Escherichia coli | reverse complement strand
GCGCCAATGAAAGAGAGATCCCCCCGCACCGAAAAGAAAGATAATGTCAGATATCCTACGCAGATCGTTGTTATAATGTTTGTGCTGATAGCTATTCTCGGAATAGGCACGTTTTTGGTCATATATGTCAATTACAACGACAGAGCGTTGTACCGAGAACGCCTTAACCAGATGAAAGAAGTCACCGTTCAGCTTTTTGACGGCCTTGAGGATATCATCGAAAACCAGTGGCAGACCGTGGATATTGACAGCAATTATATAGAAGCTGAAAAGCCCGCAACATCGGAAGCGCTTACCGATTTCATGCAAAGACAGACCGCACTTAACAATCTCGAAAACGAACAGGAAAGGCTTATCGCGGTCGACAGCACGGGACAGTATTACACCATCGACGGTGCACGCGGCAGACTTGAGGACATGGACAGTCTGTCGGCAAAATCGGAGCACATAAGCTTTGTTTCAAATTCGACTGTCGGCAATGTTACCAGTATGTTCTTCCTCAAACGTCTTGATGAACCGTTTACGATAACGAATGACGGCGGGAGTGCAACGCTTACATACTACGGGATGGCGCGCAATATGCAGGAATTCAACCCGTATTTTCTATGCAGCGCATACGACGGCAACAACAGCGTTTATGTGCTGTCACCCGACGGAAAGTGCGTCTTTTGCAGCGAAAACAGCGGCCACGTCAAAGGATATAACGCCTATTCGGTTTTAAGGGACATGAATTATCTTCATGGCTCCTCATTCGACGACGCGCAAAAGGAGCTTGCCGAAAAAGGGATAGCCTATTCCAACGCGGTTTTCGGCGGAGAGGAGTATTACTATTCCTTATATAAAATGAAAAACGCCGAATGGACGCTGCTGTTTCTGGTGCCATCGAACTGTGTCGCGACCGATACGGTGGATCTTATAAACACGACCATTCACCTTGTACTTATTTTTGCGCTTATTTTGGTGATAATCAGCGCGGGCGCCATCTTTATTATTCTAAAGATAAAACAGAAACAGGCTATCGGAGTTGAGCGCCGCGGAATCCGCCAACAAGGCGAAGAGCGAATTTCTCGCAAATATGTCCCACGACATAAGAACGCCAATGAACGCCATCGTCGGAATAACCAGCCTTATGAAAGACGAACCCGATCTGTCCGACAAAATGCATACATATATACAGAAAGTCCAGCTTTCAAGCAACCATCTGCTGGGGCTTATCAACGATATTCTTGACATGAGCAAGATAGAATCCAGCAAGGTCGTTATCACATCCGAGCCAGTTGATATTTCCGAACAGATCGAGCAGGTCGAGAGCATAATCCGCCCGCAGGCAAACGAACGCGGGCAGCAGTTCACGATAGAAACGCGGGATATAGCGCATGAACATATTATCAGCGACAGCGTGCGCCTGCGGCAGATATTCCTGAACCTGCTGTCAAACGCGGTGAAATACACCCCCAACGGCGGCAGTATAAATTTTCTTATTGAGGAAGTTCCCTGCGAACTCAGCGGAAACGCGCGGTTTATCATCTCCGTAACGGACACCGGCTGCGGAATGACGCAGGACTTCATAAAACATATTTTCGAGCCGTTCACCCGCGCCGAAAATTCCGTGACGAACAAGGTTCAGGGCACGGGGCTTGGCATGGCGATAACGGGAAATGTAGTCGAACTTATGGGCGGAAGCATCCGCATAGAAAGCGAAGTCGGAAAAGGAAGCCGCTTTGAAGTAACGCTTACGATGAAAATTAATCCCAACGCGGAACTTAATGCAGATTTCAGAAGCGTGCTGCTAATTTCCGACGACGATACGCTCACGCGCAATGCCGCGGCGGCATTCAGCGAAACGGACATAACGTTTCAGACAGAAAAGGACGTATCTTCCGCCGCCGAAGTATTGTCGGAAAGCAGCGCGGATGTGGTGATC
>CAVIFG010000306.1:0-686 GCA_963641955.1 Escherichia coli | reverse complement strand
GCCTACGCTCAGGAGGAGCAGCAGGCAGACATTGTTTCCGAAAGCGGCGCAGATGGATTTATACCGCGTCCGTTCTTTATATCGCGGCTGATAAGCTGTGCAAACTCCGTCAAAGCAAAGGAAAAAGGAAACGCCGCGCGCCGCGAATCGGTGCTGAAAGGGCTGAATTTTATCTGCGCGGAGGACACCGACCTCAATGCCGAAATACTGAAAGGCATACTTAAAATACGCGGGGCGTCCTGCACTGTTTACCCAAACGGCGAGGAAATAGTAAAGGCATTCGAACAGTCGGCGCCCGATGAATACGACGCGGTGCTTATGGACATACAAATGCCCGGAATGAACGGTCTTGACGCCGCCCGGGCGATAAGGAACGGAAAAAATCCTTGCGGCAGAACCATCCCCATAATTGCCATGACCGCAAACGCATTCTCCGAGGACATCCGTGACAGCATCGCCGCAGGCATGGACGCGCATATTTCAAAGCCGATAAACATAAAACTGTTCGAGCGAGAGCTTGACAGGCTTATAAAGCACAAATAACCAACGCGGTGAAGAACAAAACTTCACCGCGCATTTTTATGATTTTCGAAATTTTGACGGGGATATGCCCTCATACCTTTTAAATAGCTTACAGAAATAGCTTTCAGAGCAGAAGCCCGTTTCCGCGGCGATATCCTCGATGG
>CAVIFG010000305.1:0-2656 GCA_963641955.1 Escherichia coli | reverse complement strand
TTATAATACATTTAAGGCGAAAAATCAACACGAGGATATTTAAGAGCGGTTTCATCAACACTGATGAGATAAAACCCCGCGGAACAAATCAACGCCAACGGAGCATTAGGATGAAAAATATTTCTGTCACAGACGGCCGCACGACTATGCGCGGAATACTTAACGACACCGTTGCCGCCAAAGACTTTGCAAGGCGCCTGCCCGCGACTTTCTGCGGCTGCGGCAGCGGGACCGATTATTGCTGCGCCGCCGCCAGCGGGCTGTTCGACCCGACGGAATTGCAAACGGAATGCAAAAACGGCGATATCTGCCTTGGCGGCGGCAGGCTCATTATAATCTGCGCGGGGGATGAGATATCAGCCGACCGACGCGGCGTCATGGTAATCGGGAATATCCTGCCGCAGGATACAGCGCTGCTGAAAGCCCTGCCGCGGCGGGTAAATCTGACCATATCCATTACGGAATAACAAACAAATCATCGCAAAGGAGAACAGAACATGAAAAAGCTTCTTATCGTTTACTATTCATTGTCCAACGGCAACACGGAGCGCGTCGCAAAAATGCTGCAAAACACCGCGGGCGGCGACCTGCTGAAAATTGACACCGCCGTGCCGTACACGGGTAGCTACAACGACATCGTAGACCAGGGTCAGCAGGAGGTTAACAGCGGGTTCGAGCCGAAGCTGAAGCCCATCGCCGCAAATATCGCGGACTACGACGTGATAGCCGTCGGCACGCCGACATGGTGGTATACCATGGCGCCCGCGGTAAAGACATTTCTGCATGAGCAGGACTTCGCGGGGAAAACAGTTGTGCCGTTCATGACCAACGGCGGGTGGCCGGGTCATGTCATACGGGATATGGAAAAAGCCTGCCGCGGCGCGGAATGCGTCTGCCCGATGCAGGTACAGTTTGATTCCAGCGGCGGCGACCACCTCGAAACACCCGAGAAAAACATCACCGCCTGGGCGCAGAGCGTTAAAGCCCTGCTGTGATACACATGCAGAATTGAAAGGAGAAAACTATGGCAGTTCTTATCGCATTTTACTCCCGCGCAGGGGAGAATTATTTCGGCGGAGCATACCGCAACATCACCGTAGGCAACACGGAAAAGGCAGCGAAAATGCTGGCGGATATAACAGGTGGAAAGCTTTTTAAAATCGAGCAGGCGCAGCCCTATTCCGAGAATTATCAGCAGTGCATCGCCGAGGCAAAGAAGGATCTCAACGCAAACGCCCGTCCGAGCGTTTTAAACCTCCCCGACAGCCTTGACGGATACGACGAAATTTATCTCGGCTACCCCAACTACTGGGGAACAATGCCCATGGCGGTGTACACATTCCTTGAAAATTACGATTTTACAGGCAAGGTCATCCACCCGTTCTGCACCCACGAGGGCAGCGGACTTTCCCGCACGGCGGAGGATATCAAAAAGGCGGCGCGCGGCGCGGTCGTAACAAAGGGGATTGCCATACATGGCAGCAGCACAGACGGCGCAAAGCCTGCGCTTGAAAAGTGGGTCAAGGAGGTACAGAAATGAAAAATGTAATGCTATGGGTCGGCGCAGGTCAGATAGGCATGGCGATCGCCCGCCGCATGGGCACGGGCATGAAGATAATCGTCGGCGACAAGAAGCCTGAAAACG
Source organism: Escherichia coli (assembly GCA_963641955.1). Classification (GTDB taxonomy): domain Bacteria; phylum Bacillota; class Clostridia; order Oscillospirales; family Ruminococcaceae; genus CAG-115. Next base: position 1,011 of record CAVIFG010000305.1, on the reverse strand, counting down.
CGCAGGCCATCGCAAAAACCATGAATGAAGCGGGGTTCGATGTTGTCCCCATGGAAACCGACCTGTCCGACCGCGGCTCCATCAGGGCGCTTATTGCCGAGGGCCAGAAGCACGGGGATATCAAGATGCTGGTGAATGCCGCGGGAGTATCCCCCAGTCAGGCTCCGATCGAGATGATACTTAAAGTCGACCTCTACGGCACGGCGGTGCTTCTTGAAGAGGTCGGCGGGGTCATCGCAGCGGGGGGCGTCGGCGTCACGATTTCCAGCCAGTCGGGTTGGAGAATGCCTGCCCTCACCGCCGAGCAGGATGCCCTGCTTGCCACTGCGCCCACAGAAGAGCTGCTTTCCCTCGACTTCCTCAAGCCCGAAAACATCCGCGATACCCTGCACGCATATCAGATGGCGAAGCGCTGCAACGAAAAACGCGTTATGGCGCAGGCGGTTGAATGGGCAAAGCGCGGCGCAAGACTGAATGCCATCGCCCCGGGCATAATCGTCACCCCGCTGGCGCTGGATGAATTCAACGGCCCCCGCGGCGATTTCTATAAGAATATGTTCGCAAAATGCCCCGCAGGCCGCCCCGGCACCGCCGACGAGGTCGCGAATGTCGCCGAGCTTCTCATGAGCGACAAGGGTGCATTCATCTCGGGGTCAACATTCCTTGTGGACGGCGGCGCGACGGCAAGCTATTTCTACGGGCCGCTGAAACCCACCGAATGATCTTCAAAACAAATACTGTGGAGCAGTCCTGCGGCTGCTCCTTTTTTGTTGCAGGGGCAAAACATACCCCTCCGCAGAAATAATAGACATTTTTCTATTTTTCACTTGACAATTCCGAAAATAAATAGTATCATAGTAATAGTTATGTCAATCAATAAATAAATACAGATAGCATCGCAGTATGCCCATAAAACGCGGGTTACTGCGGTATTGACCTCCGTACATAAATATACAAAAGAGAAAAAACGGGAGACAGCGGGATACGTCGGTCGTGATTGACAGCCTATTC
>CAVIFG010000304.1:853-2665 GCA_963641955.1 Escherichia coli | reverse complement strand
CCGCAGCAACGTGCATATTATCAGCATAAGCACCGAGGTGCAGTACATAAGCCGATTTGCACGGCGGATGTCCTCGTTTTCGATTTCGCGGATATCGTCGCCGATAAACGGCTTTTTGTGCAGCTCTCCGAAATAATAGGCGTCCCCCGCGAGCCGCACGTCAAGCGCCCCCGCGCACACCGCTTCCGTCTGCGCGGAGTTGGGGCTTGCGTGATTGCGGCGGTCGCGGCGCCAAATTTTCCATGCGTTTTTGATGTCCATGCGCATTATTCCCGCTGACAAAATCATCAGCAGCGCCGTCAGCCGCGACGGGATGAAATTCAGAACATCGTCCAGCTTTGCGGCAAATCTGCCGATTTGCAGGTACTTCTCGCTGGTGTAGCCTATCATGGAATCCATTGTGTTTGCCGCCTTGTAGAAGAACCCGAGCACCGCGCCGCCAATACTCATGTAAAGCATCGGAGCGGTGACTCCGTCGGAAGTATTTTCCGCGACGGTTTCGACGGCGGCGCGGATTATTCCGTTTTTGTCGAGGGGCTTCGTGTCCCTGCCGACTATCATGGAAACGGCGCGCCGTGCTTTTTCGGTGTCATTTTCGAGGAACGCACGGTACACTTTCATGCTTTCATCCCGCAGGCACCGCGCCGCGAGCATATAGTAACACAGCACGCTTTCCACCACTGCGCCGAGCCAAACATTCACGCGGTAGCATAGTATAAGAAGCGCCAGCGGCGCCGCTGTGGACAGCAGCAGAACTATAACCATAAGTATGGCTCCGCCCAAAACAAGATGATTTTCAAAGGCTTTCCGCACCCACTTTTCCAGCGCGGAGATAAGCCGCCCGATAAGGCGTATCGGGTGCGGCAGGGAATAGGGGTCGCCGAGCAGGCAGTCGAGCAGAAATCCCGCCAGAAGCGGCAGAACAGCAATCAGAATTTTCATTTTATCTCCGAAATATCAGTCAGTTTTTCTCCGTCAAATTCGGCGGAAAAACCGCAGCCGTTGGCGCACTGCCAGCTGTAATATCCCTTGTGCGGCAGCGCGAATTTTTCCATAACGGACATTATCGTGCCTCCGTGTACAACGAATGTCAGCGTATCGGCGGAGGAGTTTTCGCCCACCGCCCGCAGAAATTCCGCGCAGCAGCGCTTCTTAAAATCCTCGGGGTCCTCGCCGTTCGGAAAAGGAAGCGTTCCGCCGCTGTCTATCCATAGCTGATAGGCGGGGACGTCGCTCAGTTCCTTGTAGTTTTTACCCTCGAAATCCCCGAAATCACACTCGCGAAGCTCGTTGTATATCAGCGGCTCGGCGCTCGGAAACAGTATCTTGGCGGTCTGTATGCAGCGCTTCATCGGGCTGCAAATCAGCACGCCGCAGTCGGGGTATAACTTGCCTTTAAGCGCTGATATGCCCTCGGGGCAGAGTGGCTCGTCGGTCGTTCCGATGTAGCGCTTTTCAAGGTTTCCTGCGGTCATGCCGTGGCGGATGAGATTTATCTTCACGAAAGCTCCCCCTTTATCACAGTGGGTATTCCGCAGCACATTCTTATTACAGTTTCCGAATGCCCCGCGATGGCGCAGCAGGCGCGTCCCGTTTCCTCTCGCCATATGCGGTCTGCCTTTTCCAACGGGATTATCCCGCTGCCTATTTCGTTTGTTATAACGATCATTTCGGGGTTGCGGGCGTATATTTTTTTCGCAAATTCGGCGCCGCTGTCAGTGCCGAAGCGCTTCACCAAAAGCTGAAAATTCTTCACCGCGCGGCAGGAGAGCACCTCTTCAAAACTGCATTCGCCGCCGTCCGAAATATCCG
>CAVIFG010000304.1:0-843 GCA_963641955.1 Escherichia coli | reverse complement strand
TTGAATGTGCGCATTGCAAACTCGGTCTTGCCGCTGAATGCGCCGCCTGTGATAAGTATCATAATACCTCCGTAATAAGTCCCGCAAGCACCGCCGCGCCAAGCTGCGCCAGCTCGCATATCTGCAAAAAATGCCCCGCAGTGTCGCCGGTTATCCCGCCGAAATTCTTGTAGGAAGAAACGCGGTAATACAGCATTGAAACTCCCGCCGCGATTATCGCCGCCGCGCCGCAAATCGGGTTTGCGATAAGCATTCCCACCGCCGCCGCGCAGGCTTCTGCAGCGAGAATTATCACCGAATTGCGCCTGTGCGCGGGCTTTACGAAGCTCTGCAGAGTTCCGTCCTTTTTCGCGCATTTGAACGTCACCGCCGCCAGCCCGCTGAGCGCCCGCGAAAGCACATATCCGCAGGCGGGGACAAAAGCCGCGCGCATTCCGTCTATCTCCGAAAACAGCCCGAATTGCAGCAGAAAATAAATTATCGTGTAAATAACAGCGAAGGAGCCGATATGCGGGTCGCTCATTATTTCGAGCTTCTTTTCCTTGGGCGCGTAGGATGATTTCGCGTCGGTGACGTCGCAGAAGCCGTCCGCGTGTATCCCCCCCGTGACGGCTATCGGGATAACGCAGCACACCGCTGCATAAAGCCATTTTCCAACGTTCAATATTCCGCAGAGATAAGTCCAGAGTACCATCAGCCCGCCGATTACAACGCCGACAAAAGGGAACAGCGCCAGCGAGTAGCGGCGGTTTTCCTCTTTCCATTCCACCTGCGGCATGGGTATGCGGGAGTACATCAGAAATGCGCAGGCGAGGGACTTCAGCAGGGTCATTTCAGTTCTCC
>CAVIFG010000303.1:0-2680 GCA_963641955.1 Escherichia coli | reverse complement strand
TTTGAAAAGTACTTGACAAACGGGAAAGCTTGTGCTATAATAATCAAGTCGATGCAAAAGCGTTGGCAGAATAAAATGGTGTGGACAGATGGCTGAGCTGGTCTAAGGCGCACGATTGGAAATCGTGTAACGGCTAATACCCGTTCAAGGGTTCGAATCCCTTTCTTTCCGCCAGATTTAAAACAAAAGAACCGCTGAAAGGCGGTTCTTTTGTTTTAAATGGCATCGTTTTTCATTTTGCGGACAGTCGTCCGCAATTTTGCTTCGCAAAAACTTGAAAAACGACGCAGGCACCTGCTCCACCTTGCGGTGGTCGCCTGCTTTCTCTACTTTATTATGCGAACCGCTGATTGGCGGTTATTCTATTTTAAATAACATCTTATTATTTGGAAAGTCCGTCTGCTTCCCTGTTCATTTAATCACAACCGCCGAAAGGCGTTTTTTTATTTTAAAATGTATCTGCTCACTCACCTGTTGTCCCGACGATATTTCACGCAACATGAGCCGCCGCAGGGCGGTTATTTTTATTCCGCGCAAGATATCCGCGCATTCACATAATCATTCCGCGGGGAATAAAATAAAGCGGCGGCGCTGTTAATTGACGCCGCAGAATCATAAAAGTTTGCATACAATAATTCTGTATAAACCATTTTCGCAAAGACAATAATAATCGCAGGAAGAAAAAGCAAAGGCGCGTAAGACAGATATATCGAAAGGAATGATCTAAAATGTTAGTAAAGCGCGGAGAAATATACTATGCGGATCTGAGCCCCGTGGTCGGTTCGGAGCAGGGCGGCGTCCGTCCTGTGCTTATCGTACAGAACGATGTCGGAAACAAGCACAGCCCCACCGTCATCGCCGCCGCGATAACAAGCCAGAAAGAAAAATCAAAGCTCCCGACACATATTTCACTCAACGCATCCTCCTGCGGGTTGGCAAAGGACTCCGTCGTTCTTCTTGAGCAGGTTCGTACATTGGACAAAAGACGCCTTAAGGAGCGCATGGGCGAGCTGGACAGCGACGCCATGTCGCAGGTCAACAACGCATTGTCGGTAAGCTTCGGGTTATAAAAACAGCCGCCGTTCAACAAAACGGCGGCTAATTTTATTCTGTTATTTTTTTTCGGGAATATCGCTCTTTCGCAGGTGCTGCTCTGCAAAGTCCGCGACGCTTCCCGTATAATCGTCCGTGTCCGTCGGGAGCTTCTTCTTTTCAAGCCTGCCGGAAATGAACTCCGCAAACAGCAGGTAGAACACCGCAAACACGGGCGCGCCGAGAAGCATTCCCACAACGCCGAACAGACCGCCGCCGACTATGATGGAAACAAGCACCCATATTGCAGGCAGACCCATCGTTTCGCCGAACAGGAACGGCTTGATAACATTTCCGTCGATCTGCTGGAGCACAAGAACAAATATCGCGAACCAGATCACCTTTATCGGATCCACCAGCAGTATCAGAATGCCGCAAGGTATCGCCCCGATAAACGGGCCGAAGAACGGGATAAGGTTCGTAACGCCGCACACCACCGCAATAAGCATGGGATAAGGCATTCCCATTATCATCATGCCTATCAGCATTGCGATGAAGATTATCAGCGCGTCAAGCAGGTTGGAGATGATATATTTATTAAAAATGTCGTTGCTTCTTATGCAGCCGGAGAAAAATCTCTCGCACTTTTCGCTCTTGAACAGCGCGAAGAAAATCTTCTTTATCTGACCCAGCAGGCGCTCCTTGCTGTAAAGCAGGTATATCGCGATAACGAAGCCGATTATGATATTTTTAAGCGCGGTCACTATCGAGGTGATGACCTTGAAAACTCCCGAGGATACGTTTCCGAGAATATCCGAAGCCATCGGCTGCACCATCTCGGCTATTTTGTCCAGCAAATCCGCGAGGTTATTGAACTCGGCGGAAAGAAGCTTTGCAATATCGGGGTTATTCGCAAAGACATCCTGAAGAAGATCATCCACTTTGGAAATATACGTCGGCATCTGATCCGCAAGATCAACGATACTTTTCGCGACATTCGGCACGACCGCAACGAACATTCCCGTTATCGCCGCGAGAATGATGATATACGTCATCACTATTGAAAGCACCCTTGCGGCGGCGCGGCGCTTGCGGGTCTTTTTCTCCATGCTCGGGGAGTGCTTTTCGATCTGCTTTACAACTGCGCTGTCGCCCATGGGGGTTTTGTGGAGCTGCTTCATGACGATACCCTCTGCTGGGGGAGCAGTTTCCTTCAGCTTTCGGAAAACCTTGTTTTCAAACAGCATCATCAGCGGATTGAGGATATATGCGATAACAATGCCGCATATAATAGGTGCGGCAACGGCGCCTATCCACGAAAATCCGTTCGCGAAAGAATCAAATTTGAATACAAACACAACGAACAGCACCGCCACGGCAATGACGATAAGGCAGTACGCAGCGATGGTCGTGTATTTTCTGTTCCAGTTAAGCTTCATATATATCTCCTAATTATGGTCCCGTTTATGCTTTTATATAATATTACCATAAAGCGGCGGCATTGTCAACGGAAAAACCATCACTTTTGCCATTTTCCGAAAAAAACATAAGCCAATATCATCTTGTAACGGATTACATGGCATAAGATTACAGTTTTGTGGTGCGTTTCTCTTTTACCTGTCAAATGGATTTGAACCAATTTGTTATG
>CAVIFG010000302.1:0-2681 GCA_963641955.1 Escherichia coli | reverse complement strand
ACCCGCAAGGGGTGCGACCCCTTGACCGCGTATATTGTGCTCCACAAAGACGAAACGTTGACACCTCGACCGCGTGTATGTATTCCACAAAGACGAAATGTTTAACGAAAAACGATACACTACTAAATGTTTATCGACAAGCAGACCGCCCGCGCATAAACCGCGGGCGGCCAAAACTTAACAACTCACTTTCTTATCGCCATCTTAAAAATATCCCCGAGCTTTATCCTGCTTCCGTTATGCAGGATAATACCCTCGTACACCTTTCCGACCACTATCGCGATAAGCACTACAAACACCGCCAGCACAAACACCGCAATTATCGCCTGCACTGTATCCAGTGTGCCCAGCAGAAGTGCGCTCGGAAGCGAGAACGGCGAGCTTATCGGAAAATAGTAGGAGAACATCTGGAACGAATTCATGGAAGCAACGCCGTTTTCCATGCTGTCAATGTTGAATATAACAGGGAAGTATGCAAGGTAGAACCCGAGCACGCCCAGAAGCGCATACGGCTGCATTGCCTGCTGAAGATCCTCCATGCGGCTTATGCTTGCGCCCACAAGCGCCGCGATAAGCGCGAAAAACAGGAACCCGAGTATGAATATAATAAATATCAGTATTATCGTCAGCGCGTTTATACTGCCGAAAGAGCTGCTGACCGCCTGCGCCATCTCCGCAACGTTCGCGTCGGAGCCAGCCGCAGCCACCGCCTGATCAATAAGCTCGGGGCTGTTCGCCATGGAGATTATCTTTCCGCCGATTCCGAACGGCGCGGAGATAAGAAATCCCGCCGTGCCGACGATGCCGAACAGCATAAACTGCCCAAGGCTTACGGCGCCCATTGCAAGCACCTTTCCGATTACCACCGCCAGCGGTCTTACCGAGGTTAGCAGCAGCTCCATAACGCGGCTGGTCTTTTCCGTCGCGATGGACTGCGCCACGGTCTGCCCGTATGCGAATATCATTATAAACAGTATCAGCGATACCACCATGGGAACAACGTAGTTGATAAGGCTCTCGAAAATGCCCCATTCGCTGCTGCCCGCCTCTATTCTAGAGGAGGAGATGTAGCGCTGAGTCTGCGCGTAGTTCTCGGGGGAAACGCCCGCGTTTATCATATTCCTGCGGTTTATAAGTTCCCGCACCGCCGCTGTGAGATTATCCACCGTGTCTGAATTTGACGCGGGGGAGTAGTAGGTCTTGACCCTGTAGCCGACAATATCATCTCCGCTTGTTTCCGCGGCGATGGATACGAATGCGCGGGTGTCCTCGGCGTTTTTGAGAACGTCGATGATGGAATCAAAGGAATCGTCGCTGTCGGCGAGGCTTGCACCCAGATCAGAAAGCAGCGCGTAGTCCTCGTCGGTGAGTATCTCGGCTTCGTCCCTGATGATAACGGAATTGAATGCTTCAAGACCCGTTGCTTCGCCGCTGCCGGTGTTGTCCTCTCCGCCGCCGATAAGCGCGGGGATAATGTTTATGCCGCAGGTAAGCAGCACGATGATAAGGCAGGTGATAACTGTGCCGATGATGAACGCCTTTGTCTTGATGAACTGAACAAGGGTAAATCCGAATACTTTCTGCCAGCCTTTAGTTCTCATTGGAAGCACCTACCTTTTCGATGAATATTTCGTTCAGCGACGGCTCGCACAGTTCGTAACGGATAAGCGGGATACCGCTTTCCATTATCTTTCCGAGAAGCGCATGAGCCTGTTCCTCGCTGCTTACGTTGAAGCTTGTTCCGTTGGGGGTGTCCTCGGTGACGGCAAGGCCGCATTCCGCCGCCATCGGCAGGAAATCGCCCTCGCACTTTACGGTGAGCTTCACTCTGCCGTAGCCTTTCTTTATTGCATTGAGGTTGCCCTGAAGCACCGTTTTTCCCTTGTTGAGGATAACGATGTCGCGGCAGAATTCCTCGATGGTGGACATCTGGTGGGAGGACATGATGACGAACTTGTTCTTTGCGATCTCCTCGCGGATAACGGACTTGAAAAGTTCGGCGTTCACGGGGTCAAGGCCGCTGAGCGGCTCGTCGAGGATAAGCAGTTCGGGATTCGGCGCTAGCGCCGCGATAAGCTGAATTTTCTGCTGGTTGCCCTTGGAAAGCTGCTCGGCGCGCTTGTTACGGTATTCGTTAACGTTAAGGCGGTCGAACCAGTAGTCAAGGCTGCGGGCGGCGTCGGAGCGGCTCATGCCCTTGAGGGAGCAGAAGTATATGAGCTGATCCATTATTTTATATTTAGGGTAAAGCCCGCGCTCCTCGGCGAGGTAGCCGATGGGCTCTTCGGCGGCGAGGAACGGTTTTCCTTTCCATGTGACCTCGCCGCTGTCCGCCGCGAGCATCCCGAGGATTATCCGCAGGGAAGTTGTCTTGCCCGCGCCGTTTGTTCCGAGCAGGGCGAACACGCCGGGTTCGTTCATCTCGAAGCTCAATCCGTCCACCGCGGTGTAGCTTCCGTAGGTCTTTACTATATTATCGACTTTCAAAGCCATCTGCTGTCAGCTCCTTTATACTGTTTATGTGTTGTATATACAGTATAACACCGCTATACGGATTTGTCAAGGGGGAATTTTATTTTTTAAATGTTTTTGCATCCGTCGCGATGGATCCGCTGCCATTTCCTGCTTTGCCGCAGCGAAACGTCGCGAAAAAATGCAAAAAAATTTTAAAAAGTGCTTGA
>CAVIFG010000301.1:0-2700 GCA_963641955.1 Escherichia coli | reverse complement strand
ATATATATGTAAATGAAAAATGGTGAATAATATCGGCAATAAAGAAAAATTGCCGCAAAAACGGGAGATCTTGAAATGACTATCTACGATGTGTTGAATCTGCTCGGCGGAATTGCCATGTTCCTTTTCGGAATGCACACCCTAAGCGCCGCGCTTGAAAAGCTCGCCGGCGGTAAGCTTGAAACATGGCTCGAAAAAGCAACCTCCAGACCCATAAAGGGCGTTTTCCTCGGCGCGATAATCACCGCCGTTATCCAGTCCTCCGCAGCTACCACCGTTATGATAATCGGTTTCGTAAACTCCGGACTGATGAAGCTTTCGCAGGCCATCGGCGTTATCATGGGCGCAAACATCGGCACCACCGCAACAAGCTGGCTGCTCAGTTTACAATCCATCGACGGCGCAGAGGGATTCAGCATACTTAATATTTTTAAGCCCACCACATTCACGCCCGTGCTGCTTGTGATCGGCGTTATCCTTGTCATGTTCACAAAATCCGACAAGAAAAAGACCATCGGCACTATCCTCGCGGGCTTTGCAGTGCTGATGTACGGCATGAACTGTATGTCCAGCGCCACCGCAGGGCTTGAGGAAAACGAAACTTTCTGCAACATCCTGATGATGTTCTCCAACCCCATCCTCGGTGTACTGGCGGGCGCACTGCTCACTGCGGTGCTTCAGTCCTCCTCCGCTTCCATCGGTATCCTCCAGTCGCTGGCGGTTTCTACGGGCAGGGTAACGTATTCCGTGGCGCTCCCGCTTCTGCTGGGTCAGAACATCGGCTCCTGCGTAACGGCGCTCATTTCCTCCATCGGAGCGAACAAGCCCGCAAAGCGCGTAGCATTTGTTCACCTTTATTTCAACGTTATAGGAACCGTGCTGTTTCTTTCCGTATTCTATCTGATAGGCGCGTTCGTCGATATGCCGTTTATGCAGGAATCGCTAAATTCCGTCGGCATCGCGGTTATCCACACGGGCTTCAATGTGCTGGCGACAGCGCTGTTCCTGCCCTTTACAAAGCAGTTTGAAAAGCTTGCGTGCCTTACCGTCCGCGACGATCCCAACGAGGAAACAAACGAAATGCCCATGCTGGACGAGCGTATCCTCAACACACCCTCCGTTGCCCTCGAGCAGTGCAAGAACGTTGCATACAAGATGGCTTCGCTGACGAAAAAGACGCTTGTCATGTCGATGGAACTCATCACGGAATTCGACCCGCGCAAGGCGCAGGAGGTCGTTGACAACGAGAACACGATAGACATTTATGAGGACAAGATAAGTTCGTTTATTCTGAAGATCAGTTCAAAGGATCTTTCCGTAAGCGACAGCCAGATAGTATCCGACCTGCTTCATACGATAGGCGACCTTGAGCGCATATCCGACCATGCGGTGAATATCATGGAATCCGCCGAGGAAATGCATACCAAGAAGATAAAGTTCTCCGAGGAAGCGCTTCGGGAGATAAAGGTGATGATAAAGGCTGTCACCGAGATACTGGATATGTCGATAACGTCTTTCATCAAGTCCGACGTGGCGCTCGCAAAGGAAGTAGAGCCGCTGGAGGATGTTATAGACCAGCTCCGCAGCGAGTTGAAAACGCGCCATATCCGCCGCCTTCGCAACGGAAAGTGCACCATCGAGCTTGGCTTTATTTTGCAGGATTTCCTCACGAACCTCGAGAGAGTATCCGACCATTGCTCGAATATAGCAGTGTGCCTTATCCAGATCAAGGAAAACAGCATGGATACCCATGAATATATGAACGAGCTGAAAAAGCTGGATAAATCGGAGTTCATGGACGAGTTCAATGTCTATAAAGATAAGTATATGCTTCCGAAAACGGAATAAAATAATTAATGGGGGAACAGGCTGTTCCCCCATTTTTATTACTGATTATTCTTCCACAAGCGTGTAAATATGATCGTCGTCGAATTTCAGCGTTTTCTCGTCGATTATCTCAATAGTTTCGCCGCCGAGTCCCTCAATGTATTCGGGTGTGTTTTTCAGCACCATAAGCCCGACAATGGGCTGTATCTGATAGTACCGCTGACCCATGCGCGCGTCTGCGGTGGTTCTCATATCATCCAGAATCACTTGCTTTTCATCGTCGGAAAGCGTTTCGATGTAGTCTTTATTGAGGTCATAGGTTGCCTGATAAAAATCGAACCCGACATATTCAAACCCGAATCCCTCGGTGATTTTGATATATTCGTTGCCGGTATCGCCGTCGAGATAGTAGTTTCCGAGGGTTATTTCCTCGTTGGGGTAGAACGATACCGCGTCCTCGTCGGCGGAGGCTGCGGAACAGCCCGCGGCGAGAAGTACGCTTGCTGTGATCACTGCCGCCGAAAGTGCTTTTGTTATCCGTTTTTTCATGCCAAAACCTCTTATTCCTCCACAAGCGTGTAAATATGATCGTCGTCGAATTTCAGCGTTTTTTCGTTGATTATCTCGATGCACTCACCCGAAAGGCCTTCAATATAGTCAGGGGTGTTTTTCAGCACCATAAGCCCGACAAGGGGCTGTATCTGATAATATCGCTGGCCAAGGCGGTATGTGTCATAGTTTTCAATTTCTTCGAGAAGCGCCTGCTTTTCCTCTCCGCTTACAGCGTCAAGATAGCCGTCGTCAAGCTCGTGATCCATCTGATAAAAATCGAACCCGACATATTCAAACCCGAATCCCTCGGTGATTTTGATA